>JAUWIQ010000062.1 GCA_030605285.1 Planctomycetota bacterium | reverse complement strand
TTCTTGGTCAAGTCAAAAAAGCCTATGAACAGGCAACCATGCTCGGTAGTACCGGGCCTTTGACGCACGGGGTCTTTCAGGCTGCGCTTAAGTCTGCCCGCCGCATTGCGGCTCATACTTCGATCAATCAACGGCGCACCAGCGTACCCGCTGTTGCGGTAGCCGATTTTGCCAAACAGATCTTTGAACAACTTGACGACAAAAACATACTGCTCATCGGTAGCGGGGAAATGGCCGAGGAGACTTTAGAATATGTGCGCGACGAAGGAGGGAAATGTATTACGGTTGTTAACCGGAATAACACACGAAGCGAAGAGTTGGCCCGGAGGTGGCAATGTCGCCCGGCCCTCTGGGAACGCTTACCCAAATTACTTCTGGAAGCCGATCTTGTGGTGAGCACCACATCCTCTCGCGAGCCGGTTGTGACCCTTGAAGATTTTAGAAAAATTGAGCCCCAACGTTATCAGCGGCCACTGGCCATTCTGGATCTGGCGGTTCCCTGCGATTTCGAGTCTGCCATCGGGGCTTCCCTGGGGGTCTATCTCTACAACATTGATGATCTGAAACTGGTCTGCCAGCGCAATCGAGAAGGCCGTCAAAAGGAATGGCCTGCCGCTGAGAAAATCATTGAAGAAGAGACTCGTCGCTTTATGGACGATCTGCATCACCGCGCGACAGCACCAACAATCCGCCAACTCCGGGAAAGCTGCGAAAAGCTTAAGAGCGAAGAATTACAGCGACTATTTAACAAGATACCCGACATGAACGATCCGTGTCGCAAAGAAATCGAATACACTTTTGACCGCTTCATCAACAAAATCCTACATCCTCCCCTTGATTCCCTCCGCAGGGAAGCCCGTGACGGCACCCCCCACACACTGCTTGAGGCCCTCAAGCGGTTGTTCAATTTGAAAGACTGATGGTCGCAGTCAGCGGAAGGTCTTGCGACTCCGGTCGGTGCGCGCAAGCAAGACCATCCCAGAGAGGATGATCGAAATCACAAAGAAGGCAAACAGGAAGGATCCCCAATTCAACCAGCCTTTTTCCGTGTGCCATACGACCGCATAGCCGAGTGATCCGGCAAGGAGCGCGTAGTAGAAAAAAACCGGCAAGGTTTTACGGATGACTGTACCTTCCTTACCTACCAGCCCCGCAACCGCAGAAGCGGCCACTACGTTGTGTACGCAAATCGTATTGCCTGCCGCTCCACCAACTGCCTGTAATGCCACCACCCACATCGGATCGACGCCAATCCGCTCGCCGATACCAAACTGGAAAAGTGAAAACATCATATTGCTGACCGTGTTGCTACCTGCAACAAACGCTCCCAGGCCGCCAATCAGTGGGGCAAACAGGGGCCACGCGGAACCGGTCATCGAAGCGACCCCTTCTGCCAAGGTGAGCGGCATTTTTTCGTAACCACTTGCGCCGCCCGCAGAATGAATAAAGACTTGAACCATCGGCACGGTGAAAACAAGTGCCACAGAGGCACTTAATAATGTCCTGGCAGATCGTCGCCAGGCGGTCGCGTAACGCGCTGCACGCATGCCGTGCAGGAGGAAAGTCAGCAAGGAAACCAACACAAAGATCGTACCCGGAAGGTAAAGTGGTTGGACCCGAGAGCCAATTTCAGTGCCAAAAATATTAGACAGCTGAAGCGTTACCGCTGGGGATTGCAAAAATTGCTTGATTCCCAGTGGCTCCACCCGCGTCGCTACCAGCAGCACCGCCACGAAAAAATAGGGGCTCCAAGCTCGCCATAGACTCATCGGCCGGGTCGCAAGTTGATCCTGATCGAGTCGGATCGTTCCAGTCCACTCGGGATCCCACTGGTCTTTTTTCTCAAAATCCCAGGGCCCGTCCGGGGGTCGAAAAATTCCTGTCCGGGCGGCTGGGATCACAATCAGCATGCCGAGGAGACCGCCCAGCAGCGAGGGAAACTCGGGTCCCAGAAATCGGGCCCCCAGCAGGTAGGGAATGGTCATCGCCGCGGATGCATAGAGGCAAAATTTCCAGGCCCTCAGGCCCTCGACCAGAGAGCGGTTCGGGCCGAAAAATCGGGTCATCAAGACCACAACCAATAGCGGCACCAGCGCACCTGCGACCGTGTGTAAGAGGGCCACCTTGAAGCCAATCTCAGCCAGGAAGCCTTCCCAGGCAATCCCGCCTCCCGGACCAACAAAGCCCGCCTCGCGGGCAAATCGCCCCCCCTCGGGGTCTTCTGCAAGTCCTTTTCCCACCCCAAACAAAATGGGTGTGCCGAGTGCCCCAAAAGAAACCGGGGTACTTTGAATCACCATCCCCGCCACCACGGCACACATCGCAGGAAACCCTAAACCGACCAACAGCGGAACCGCCACGGCAGCCGGCGTGCCAAATCCTGCAGAACCCTCAATAAAGGATCCAAACAGCCAAGCGATGATAATAACCTGGACTCGGCGGTCGGGTGAAATGTGGGTAAAGCCATGACGGATCACCGCCAGGGCACCGCTCTCCCGCAAGGTATTGAGGAGGAGTATCGCGCCGAAAATAATCACCAGCAACGACACCGTGATGACCAGACCATGTACGGTCGCCGCGGCAACCTGGATCGCGGGTACCTGCCAGACGAAGAGCGAAAGCAATACGACTGTGGCGTATGAGAAGGGCATCGCCCGGCTTGCCGGCCAGCGGAGTACCACCAGCAACAGGGCGACTACAAAAATAGGAAGCAGAGCACATAGGGCCAGAAAACTTGGACTCATCGAGCTGCTCCGACGGCAAGCAGACCTTCATAGGCAATGCAGCCTACAATGTCCTCCCTGAGACCACCAGATGTGGAAGGTATCTTTCCCTCTGCTGTGAAAATTCTTATGGGGCCGTATAAGCTGGACTGAGCCACTGCAACTCCCGCTGCCACCAGTTTCCCGTCTCTCGACGCTCTTGACTGTCGGTAAACTGATATTGATAAAGCGCAAGACGAAAGAATTTAGGAGCGTGTTTGGGAAATGGATCTGTTTTTATCAACTTGACTACTTCGGGTCGTTGCTCGATCAGACGGGTCAAAAAAGCACGAAACCAGGGGCTCATATAACGTGGGTCGACTGTTCCGGTGGCCTCAAAAATCTGTTCGAATCGCAACGCTTCAAACCACATCTGCCAGTCAAGTCGCGGTTGATGGGGCGCATTAACTCGCGGGGCCCGCGAAAGATCCCCAGGTTTCCAGAGAAATTGGTAGGCGCGCCAGTTTTTTCCGTCGTTGCTTCCTTCGATGATGATTTCCGGTCGCGTTTCGGTCATGCGACGAAAGAGGCCATAACTGTTGACCAGATGAAACTGGCTAACGTCGATTTTCGCCGCGAGAGACCGACTCCATCGCGCCGTTGGGAACAATGCCGTATAGACCTGGAGGCTGCCCACCAAGACCACATAAGCGAAAAACGGCCATAACAAATAATTTTTCCACGATTTCCAGGAGAGGACCCCAGCCTCGGTTGTGGGAATGATCCGGTTTCTCACGAACTTGGGCCACATCGCATCATCCAGCAGCGTGAGCGCAAGGAGAACCGTAAGCAGATTAAAAAAATTGTAATTTCCGGTTGCGGAAATGACTGCCATCAAGAACACAAAGGATCCACATGCAATGCGACGCAGCAGCGGTGGACCAAAGATAAAAAATGGGATTGCCAATTCAATAAACAAGACCACAACGACTGATATTTTCTGAATCCATGCCGGCAAATGACTCGCATACCAACTGGTGTGCAAGGGCAGCGGCTGCGTCCAGTAATGAAAATCCATTGCGGTAAGCGCTTCCCAGGTATTGAATTCCAAGGGCATCGACCCGTTGTTCCAGGTCAGCTTTACCACGCCCGACTCGAACATCAGGCGAAACAGGAGCCACCAGACGAGCCAAATCGCCAGACGGGGTGGTTCCGGATCCCGGAAGCAACGGGAGCGGAGGCAACGCGGGGCAAGAAAGAGAGCCAGAAATCCAGTCTCGAGTAATAAAATATCCCACTGGAAACTGAGGAAAACCTGCCCCACCTGATAGAGCGAGAGATAGCAAGTCCAGAGCAGGATCAGCACCGGGAGGGGCCCAATCCCCAGCATCAATAACACGGAGAGCGCCACACCCAACCCGCAAAGAAGATGGAGAAAGAAGTCGCTACTGCTGACCCAAGCCCATGTGGGAACGCGCCAGAGCGGCGACTGGGGTGGATTTTCCGCTGCGCAATGTTGTTCGACTGCGGAGAGATACTCGGCAGCCGGAATAATGCCGCCGGAACCGACAAGCCCGTCGATCTGCACCCACAACGAGGTAAACGCAATCAGGTACACAACTCCCAGGAATCTTAAAAACAGCGTCGTGGAAATCGTGTAGGTGGCTGCCTCGCCACCGGGACGCCCAACGGACCGCCAGCGACTGACCATGCGTTGTCGCCTTAGAGGAGCCGATTGCTGCTCGTACTCGCTTGTGGTTTTCGAGGCCTCACTGCCCATATCTTGCGGGTTCCAATCTATAGCAGAATCAAATCTGCCCCACCACGATTCCATGCATCCGCCACGGGGCGGCAATTAAGGGGCGGCATGGGGAGCAATAAACAGGGGATGCTCGGGGTCGGCACCCGACCGCAAATAGGCCATGAGATCCAGAATTTCCTTGAGCGTCCGTGTATTGAGCAGGCCCGCAGGCATCATCGATACTAGCGAGGGCTGCATCGCTTCGATAGCGCCACGGTCAATTTTGGTGTAATCTCCCGGAAGCAACATATCGGTCATCACGCTCAACTCGTTTTGTCCCATATCGGCAATATGACCCGAAATCGTCTTGCCATCCGTAAGTGTGAAAATGGTCGAGCGGTATTGGTCGGAAATGACACGACTTGGTTCCACAACGGCCTCAAGCAAATCACGCGTTGTAAATCGCCGACCTACGCCCGTCAAATCGGGTCCCACGACCCCACCACGGCCCGCCATACGGTGGCATTTAAAACAGCCGGTTGCGGAGAACAACTCCTCCCCGCGGGCAAAGTCGTGCCCAGAGGTCGCCGTAGAGACCGCATCCCACAGTTTGTCCACCGTCCAGTTGCGGACCAGATTGCGCCGCTTTGTAGCAGGTGGCAACGACTCGGCCAGGTTCTCGACCAACAGTTCACCGAGTGCGCGCTTTTCTTCGGGCAACAGGTTGGCAATCGCCTCCTTGCGGATCGCCCCGGTAAAACCCTCAAACGACTGGTCACCACCATACTGTGGGGCGCGGCGGAACCAATTAAAATACGCGCGGCGCTCTGGCAGGGTCCAGCCCTGCTGAAGCAATCGCAGGCAGAGCATGTAGTGGATCTGTTCCTCTTGCGTTTGCGCACGCCGCAAAAGCTCAAGCGTCTTGGGCACGACCTGGGACGCACGGAGCAAAATGAGCAGGCCGCAAAGTTCGCGATTGAGGGGCTCGGTCGTGGCAGGATAGAGTGGCTCAAGCCGCTTAATGATCGTCTCGCGGAGGGTCTCGGTCAGCGGGCCAAGGCGGATCAGTGCAAGTTGGTAGGCGCGTAAGCTTGCACTGCGGTCTTCCACATTGAGCTGCGACCAGTCGAGCCTTCCCAGAGCAGCGATTATTTTCTGCTGTAGTCCTGCATCGTGCTTACCCCGCGATCGACTCAAACCGATCACACCATGGATCAATGCACGCGGGTTCGTTGCTGCCAGAACACGCTCCTGCCAGAGAGCAACCGGCTGATGCTCCAGGGCAATGCGGGCTGCAAAACAGATATGCCGGTCCGGGTGGGCAAGGTAGGGCCAGACCTCGGTGACGATTTGTTCCGCATCGCCCGCTTCGCTGCCAGGCTGATGCCGCGCTTCGAGTCGGCGACGCAACTCTCCCAATGGCGGCGCTGCGGGTTTTGGCCCATCGATTTTTTGCCTCCCCTCCCCCGGATACCAAATCCGGTAGAGGGCCGATTCCACTCCCCGGCCTCCCACCGTGAAATAGAGCATGCCATCCTGAGGTCGCACGACACAATCGGTGACCGGCAACGGCGCCGCCGTAACAAAGGGTTCAAACGTCCCTTCGTAGGAAGCCCCCTGCGGCGCGAGATGGACCGCGTAGAGATTGCCGAAGCTCCAATCGGAGACGAACAGGGCACGTTGATACCTTTCGGGAAATTGCGTGCCATAGCCGAAAGTTATGCCCGTGGGCGATCCGGGACCGATGTCGACTGCCGGCGGCAAACTGTCCGGCTGGTAAGCAGGCCACTTGCCGGTACCGGTTCGCCAGCCGAATTCGCCACCACTGACCACGTGACAGATGCGGGTAGGCCGGTACCAGGGGGTACCGATGTCCCGTTCATTATCCGAATCGTAGGTGAACAAATCACCCTGATCACTCAAGGCCAAGTCGTACGGATTGCGAAAACCGGTGGCGATGAGTTCCCAGACTTTGCCATCCAAGTCGGTACGACAGACCCAACCGCCCGGGACGCGGACCGACGCTCCAAACCCGCGCGAGGCGTTCTGCGGGGTGAGGATCTGGTCCTCGTCCCAGGGGCGGGGTACCCGACTCTTTTCGGGATCCGGCGGTTTGGTAAAGTTTCCACCCACAACATAGAGCGACTCGCCGTCCGGCCCGAGAACTACCCCGTGCGGCCCATGCTCTCCATCGCCCTGGATGCGGCGGAGCAGTTGGACCTCATCATATTGGTCGTCGCCGTCCGTATCGCGAACGCGATAGAGCCCCGAGCCTTGAGCGCTTGCGCCGTTGACGACCACGTACAGGCTCCCAGCCGCACAGAGCAGGCCTTGCGCCTGACCGATATTGAGATCGATTTTCTCGACCTGGGCCTCTGCACCGCTGCCACGGACCGGAGGGGTAATGCGATACAACTGGCCCCATTGCGAGGAGGCGATCAAGCGACCTCGCGAATCAACCGTCAAGCTGACCCAGGAACCCTGCTCCGCACGGGGTACTTTATAAACCTGTTCGGCCTGAAATCCCGGCAACAGATTGAAATCTCCAGCCGCCTGCTGTTGAGGATTCTCAGCAGCAGCACAAACGCCAGGGAGTAAAGCGAGCCCTGCCCAAAGCAGCCCGAATATTAGAAGCGGCCGAGATACTACAAAACCCACGCGGCGCATATTGGCAGCCTGTATGTCGGATTTAAGAGAAACACCTGAGATTATAGCCCCCGTAATCGGAGGGCATGAGGGCCTCCTTGAGAGCCTGATTTAATCTGCAGCTTGCTCTGCCAGTTTGGGATTGTAAGGCAGGCCAAAATATTCGTGGATAAATGCTTTGCGATCGCCCCGCTGGTTGATGTACTCGATCAAGGCATAGAGTTTTTTTTGGTCTCGCAGAATTTTTTCTGCTCGCCGTCGCGGATCACTGAGCGACGCAGGCAGTGGATGGACCCGCTCGATTCTGAGCGGATGCAGAGATCCCTCAATCGTACCGTAACGGTCAAAGAGGCTCAGCACAGTCTCGAGACGAAAATCGTGTCGTTGTTTAAAATGCAACTGCTCACGAATCCATTCCTGACCAAAGGCGGCTATCTGTTCTGCTTGGTGCAGCAAAAGATCGTGGACGCGATGACAGAACTCCGCATCGGGATTGTTCCAGCGCAGAAACTCCATCTGCGTAGCCAAGTCCGCTTCCTCGTAAAGCAAAATACATTCCGCCGGTTGACCATCCCGGCCCGCACGACCGATTTCCTGATAATACGATTCCATCGAGCCTGGGATCTCCGCGTGGAGTACAAAGCGAATATCCTCTTTATCGATCCCCATCCCAAAGGCATTGGTTGCCAGAACCAGGTGATTGGGGTTGTTCATGAACTGTTCTTGAGTTTTCCGTCGCGACTCGGCTGCCAAATCGCCGTGATACACCAGATGGGGAACGCGCTGCGCGAGGAGCCTGTCGCTCATCTCCTCCAGGCTGCGAATCAGCGAAAAATAGATGATGCCGCTCCCCGCAAACCGTTGCCGGAGTGCGAGAATTTCCTCGAGCTTCTCATCGGCTCCCCAGACAGACCGAACCTTAAGGGTGAGGTTTGGTCGATCAATGCCTTGATGGAATACCTGCACCGCATCTTTTTCTAATCCCAACTGCTGAATAATGTCCTGCTGTACATCCGGGGTGGCGGTCGCGGTCAGCGCCAGGGTGGGGGGGGCGCCCAGTATTTTTCGAATTTCGGTAAGACGTGTGTAATCGGGACGGAAATCATGTCCCCACTCGCTAATGCAATGGGCCTCGTCGACGGCCAAGAGGACCACGTGCCGGGGGTCCAGCGCGGCAAGAAAATCGGGCTTGCGAAACCGCTAGCGAGTCCGATAGCGAATCCGCGTCAATTAGCCCAAGCGCAAGCGAATCAGCAAGCGAGTCGGCTTCTGAGTCTGCATCTGAATCGGTCTCAGAGTCGGCCTCGATCAGTCCTAGCGCGAGCGAGAGCGCGTCAGAATCCGTTTCGGCAAGTGCAAGTGAATCAGCTTCAGAGAGTGTTTCTGAATCTGCATCTGAGAGCGCGAGCGAGAGCGCCAGTATAAGCCCGAGCGCGTCGGAATCCGCGTCAGAATCTGTTAGTGCATCAGTTTCTGAAAGCGCGAGTCCCTCTGTTTCCGAGTCGGCATCTGAGAGCGCCTCAGAGTCTGCC
>JAUWIQ010000393.1 GCA_030605285.1 Planctomycetota bacterium | reverse complement strand
GGTTGGCCGAACTCGGTATTGCGGGTGGGAGTATTCCAGGAAAACCGGGGAGCAGCCCGGGGAGTGGGCCGGGGCATGTGGGGCGGTTTGGCTACGACCCGTTGCACTATCTGATTGCGCGTGGGGCACTGGAGGCGACGGGGATCGGATTCCATTTGACGAGTCGCGATGTCGCGATCCGCTGCAACTTTTGTACGCTCGATGCCTCAGGAAACATTTCAGATCGTCGCGCCGGGCGGATTCCCACCGAGCAGAGTGCCCCGCTCGCGGTGCGGTTGCGCGAGATCCGCCTGCCGGGCGTGGAGGTGTTTGTCGAGCCGGTCAAAGAGCATCGCTTCGTGGTGGTCCTGCGCGGCGAGGGCCTGGGTGGAAATGTGAAAGATACCGACCCGCAGACAACAGGTGTTCCGCTGCTCGATCCGGTCCCCACTTCAGAGGACAGCAAACGGACAGCGGAATTGGCGGCCGAGTTTTCCCGCCAGGGTGCGGCCTTGCTTGCCGACCAGGAGGCGGCCAACGCCTTTTCCATGCGAGGATTTTCAGCTCGGCCGAATTTGCCGTCCTACCTGGAAGTGTACGGTCTCCGTGCTGCGGCCATTGCGGTCTATCCGATGTACAAAGGCTTGGCGAAGTTGGTCGGGATGGACATTGTCGGAGAGGCCAAGTCGCTCGACGAGCAGGTCCAGGTCGTTCGTGATCATTGGGATGATTACGATTTCTTTTTTCTGCACTTCAAGTACACCGACAGCACGGGTGAGGATGGCGATTTTGAGGGCAAGGTACGAAGAATTGAAGAGTTCGACGTGGCGATTCCCAAGGTGATGGAACTCAATCCGACCGTAACAATTGTCACAGGAGATCACAGCACGCCCAGTTTTCTCAAAGCACACAGCTGGCATGCCGTACCAACGTTGATCGTTGCCGATGCCTGTCGCACGGATGCCTGTCAGAAATTTGGAGAGACAGAATCCCTACGGGGGGGGCTCGGCCAGTTTGAGGCCAAATATCTGATGCTCCTAGCACTGGCTAATGCCGGTCGGTTGGGTAAATACGGGGCCTAGCGTTGCCGCGCGGCGTTACGGATCTGTTGCCCGCAGGAGACGGGCATCGAGCCAGTTTGCCCGGTCCATTTCATCACCCCGGTCGGCGTGATCGACCACCAGACTCAAGCCTCGAATGCCCGTCAGGTCGATCGATATCCTCCGCGTCCCCTCTCCACCACGGAGGATCTCGCTCTGCTCACGGAGTTGCCATTTTCCTGCGCCATCATCGACGTAGAGTCGAAACAGAACACTCCCTCGGTTGCCCGCTGAATCATCGATTCCCAGTGTGGCATCAAAACGTTGATACGGTTTTTCGAGGCGGTATGTAAGACTGGCCACGCTATGCATGCCGATCCCCTTTTCGTAAAGTGTGCCACCACTCTGGAGACGTGTTCCGATCACATTGCGGTCCGTCTGATAAGGCCAATGGACCGAGAGATACGGCCGGTGACGATAATCGGCAGGCTCCAGATCAGAGAGATAGACAACCTGCGGAACAAAGGATTGAAGTCCGATCAGGTTTGGATCTCCACGGTCTTTGCGGTAATGGGCTGAGAATTGCTGGCCTGTGGGGCTTACCAGCTCTAATTTTTCTTCGTCGCCCTTCCAGTCAGAGGCCATCACCCGACTGCCATCGGCAAAATGAACTAACAGCAGCTGATCCTGATGTTTTGGACGGTCCACGAGTGCCGGGTTCAAAACGAGGGCCACGATATTTTTTCGAGGCACGGTAATGGTCTCGCCCGGGACTGTTTGCAAAGTCAGTCCCGTTGTGGCAGTCAAGCCATGGATCGTGCCTTGTAATTCATCGCCGTTATCCAGAAGGACCGTATCGGTTGTCCGCTCCATTTCGCGAAAGCGATCCATGATTTGGTTGCGCTGTTGAAGATCTGACGAAGGGCGAAAAACAATTCCCTCGACACTCGTGAGTGGCAGTTCGATTTCTTCGCCCAGGCTCTTGGAATCCACCGTCACTCGGTCCTCTGTAATTTCCAGAGTTCCAAAACCCTCATCGACCGCGAGGCAGCTCCCACCTGAGAGATAGAGATAGGGACCGCTTTGTGTCTTTGCAGGGGCACCCCAGCGGATCCATTGATCCGCGGTCCAGCGATGCGGTTTGCCCTCGATTTCAAATAACCAACTGCCATCGGCTTTGCACTGCAGGAGTTTCGCCAGCGAAGGATCTCCCTCAATCGCGATCAGGGTCTCCGACTCGCTAGCGCGCGTTGGCGTCGGCAGCAAGAACACAAAAAGCAGGACCCCTGCCCATCTCGGGAACCTGCCATTGTCTGGGGTGTTGTGCGTTGTCTGCATTGGGACTTCAAGACCGCCGTGCGGACTATCGTTGAAATATAGGGAGAGAGTTGTTCGGTACCTGCAAGATCAACAGCGCCATGGCGGTCGCGTATTCTGGACAAATCGAATTCGCCCAATGCCCCTGCCCTTGTTGCATAGCTATCAACTCGTCACGGATCGCCGGGTACCAAGCTGCCCAGGCGTTTCCGCCGGTATGCCACATTGCCTGGATGGCATAATAGTGACCATAAAAATAGTGGCTGGTGCGACCCATCGGGCGACCACGAGGAAGGTACCGCATCAGATATTGCAGGCCTCGGGTGATCGCCATGTCGTCATAAACTCCCGCACTGTAAAGGGCCACAATACCGGCAGCCGATCGAGGGAACGCGCTGGGACCTCCGGGCAACATATACCGAAAACCGCCGTCGGGATTCTGGCTTTTTTTAACATACTCAATACATTTGTCGATTGTTTCGTTCGGGACGTGCAGTCCCGCGTTGCGGGCGGCACGTAGTGCCATGATCTGGCAAACAGTGACTGAAATGTCTGCATCCGTGGGCTGGGGCTGGTAACGCCAGCCCCCTGCTGAGTTTTGAGTTGTCACAATCAGCCGGATCGCCCGGGTGAGTTTTTTGCGCAATTGCTCATTCTGAGACATACCGTAACTTTGTGCCAAAAAGAGTGTGGCAAAGCCATGGCCGTACATCGGGCCATGGCTACTCGCAGGAGCATCGCAAATAAAACCGTTGTCATGC
>JAUWIQ010000224.1 GCA_030605285.1 Planctomycetota bacterium | reverse complement strand
GGAAGATCATCCGCCAGACCGGCCGGCAGTTCGACTACCGGACCGGCGACCGGGGGCCGGTACTGTTCGACGAGAATCAAGCGATTCTCCTCAGTCACCGCAATGACGGCGACCACGCCAATCCCGGTGGGCCGCTGCACGAATGACCAACCACCCCGGTCGATCAGCCGCAGATAGGCGCTCTGGGCGAGGGTCTGATCCCTGGGTTGGTTGGACATGGGTGTGTTGTTCCGGAGGTCGGATCGGCCAGCAGACCATCAGGCCAATACCCAACAGCTTAACGGTTTTTTGTGATCACCACGACGTAATTTTTCCTGATCAAACAAGCGGCCTACTGCACGGCCGGCAAGCGTCGCAGCAGGCGCGCACTTTTTTCCACTCCCCGGGCGTTTGGGTTGTTCCAAGCCACGGGGGGTCCGCGGGGGGTGGTCGGAGCCGCAAGTGGCTGCCCTCCCCCCTGCCAGTTTTGCATCGCAACGAGATATTGTTGATTGGCCAAGCGGCAGCGCACCACGGCCGTATGATAGGCTTCATGGTCTTCAAGCTCGATGGCGGCCGCGTAATGGTCGTGGGCCTTGCCAAACTGCTGACATGCCTCAGAGGCCAAGCCTAAATTGTACTGAGCCGCGTGTGAGTTCGGATCACGGACCAGGGCCGCTTCCCACGTCTTGCGGGCCGCCGACCAACGACCTTGTCGCGCCAGCAGATTTCCCTGCCAGATTTCTTTTGTCTTCCGATCGCCCCGTGCCCGGGGTACCGAAATCGTGGTCCGGGCCACGAAAACCTCGCTGATCAATTGATCTGCGCAATTGCGTGCGAGTTGTTCGAAAAGATCCGCCTCCGACTGCCCGCTATCGGGATGCAACTCGACCTCTCCTTTGAATTCTTTCATCACCTGCTCCCGGTCGCGGACTTTGCCGCTGGCGACATCCAGGGTCTCCAAGGTCATGACTGCCTTATGAAGTGGCGCCCCGATGGAAAAATTACCCATTCCAGATCGCCCGTAGCCAGTCCGCACGCGGCCACGGACCAGGGTATCGACACGAGCCGCCCGAGCTTGTTGCAGTTGGCGATGTAAGATCGCATCGGCAGGTTCCACGGCCGATCCAGCGGCTGGTGAAGTAAGCAAAATGATTTCAAAATACCCCGCTTCACGCGGTCGACCCAGAATGTGCGCCTGCATAGCCTTGGAAAATTCCGCATCTCCTTCGAAAGGCAGGAGGGCAATCCGACGAACGTCCTGGCGGTGCGGAGATTGCCAGATTGGCAACTCGACGGTTTGGTGCGTTGACCCCAACGGTGCGCAAGAGCAGGCAGTTGAAAGTAGGGCCCCCAGCAGAACAAAACGAAAAAAGAACATCGAAAAAAATCACCCGCCAGGATTTTTAAAGAAAAGTACGGTGTTCCCAGGCTCCGGGAGCCTCGCCTTTTTCATCGTCGCAGCGCTGGCGAGAAAATCAGTGAATTTATCTGCTAGCAAACTTGGCGTCCGGCGATGGCACCGCTATCGACAGAGGCACCACCGCGCCTCACCCTTACTTTCAGTGCGCCGCATCCTCGCGAGGATGCTCGAATTGAAATCCGTCGAGGTAAACGGCCGCCGCGTTTCCCATCGCATCGTTATGCATTCTCCAAGGTGTATCGAAAAATCCCTTGCTAATTTCGATATCCAGTAGATGCGTTCCCAACAATTGCAACGCCCGTTGATCACTGAAGATCGATTCGGCGTAGAGGAGCTCAAGACTTTCTCCCCGCGTACCGAGCAAACGGGAAAAGTACTGGACGGCGACATTGTTTTGTCGTGGCGCGGCCGCCCCCAGAACAATCACATGGAGGCGATCCCACTCCTCGGCAGTCAGTGTGCCTCGCCAGGCGACCACCTGACGATGCAGGCTATCGATTTGAGTTCGAGCCGCGGCGGCAATATTTTTGAGCAACTGCGGCTTTATTTTATTCAAGAAGTCTGCCAACTCGGTGGCCTTCCATTGCTTGGTAGCGAGGAGGTGCTCTAAAAAAGATGCACAGGCCCTGAGAGCCGGTTTCTGCTCTCCCGCAACTAGGGGATCGGCAATCAGGCTCTCGAACACAACCTCCTCCGCTGCCCGAACTAAATCCTGTAGTTGTTGCAGACGCTCCAGCTGAGCCGCTGCAATCGGGCCCTCTCCAAACGGCTGGAGTAACACAAAAACACCCATCGCCACATGGGAGACCGTCTTGAGCGCATCGTATTCAGGTGGGGTCGGAGTGCCTTCAATCCGCTCACCCTGGTGCAACAGTAAAAGCTGGGCCCCTCGGACAATGATGATCGGCTCTGAACGAGAAAGTAAATCGCTCCGGGACTGAGCATAAGCGCGACGAACTGAAGCGTTTAATTCTTTCAGGGCCGTGAGATTGGCTTCCTCGGTTTCTGCCAGAGCACGGGAGGAAACAATAAGGGCCAAAAGTAGACAGGCTTTGGGTAGGTGATGTAGGGTCATGTGCCGGCACCATTTCCTTTTCTAGGTAGCGGTTATCCGAGATTGATTCAGCGATATTTTAATTTCCGTCACCGGCCGGTTGGCTTCAAGAGTTTGTCATTCGACTGCGGTGGGCCCAGAGACCGAGAGCCGGGTTGCGAATAAAAAAAATCTCCTCGCCAGCGGGCATCGTATTCCACCCATCTTGAAGCAACGAGGGGTTGTAGTGGCCGAGCATGGTGTCGAGCTCAGCATAATGGTAGCCGACCGCTTCAATTTCCTCCCGGGTGAGGTGCCCCGTACAGTAGGTAATCTCAAAACGACCTTCCGAGGAACCGTGGATCAGGTGGGCGGCCGCGGAGAGATTGCGCTGTAAATCTTCGGCGCTTTTTAGCGACTCAAGTATTTTCGGCGTGGTCCGATAGCCATATTTTCGAATCAGACGATCGATCTGGGGATCTTCTCCGAATGTTTTCACTGCGGGTGCGAGAATAACCAGCTTCCCCCCGTCGGCAATCGCCAGCCGCGTGCGGTAGATCGCTTTGTTGCCCAGCCAGGTACTCTGAAATTCTTCGGGATCGAGGTAGACAACGACTTTTTGTGGCTCACGGTCCAGTACCTCGAAGTTGACTTGGAGGGAAAGCTCACAAGCCCGCTCAAAACACTCTCGATCGTCGCCGATAAAGAGCCCCCGGGTCACAAGGCGGCCTTCTTCGTCGGTACCGATCACCGTCAATACATAAACTACGGGAAGGTGTTGACAAAAATGTTCTTCGGCATAATTGAGTATCCGTCGCAGCGGTGTGTCTGCACGGCCCATCATCCGCTCCAGGCCGTAGACAGCACCAATAAAATGGCTTTCGTTGATGCCCGCTGCCCCACCGGTCCCGATCAACAAGTTCTTGTTGAAGTTGGCCATCCCGATGACTTCGTGCGGCACGACTTGGCCGATGGAGAGAATCAAATCATGACCACCCTCCCAGAGTAGTCGATTGATCTGGACGGGCCACGATTTTTCGTAAATACCCTCAGTCGCCTGCCGCACAAAGTCGGCCGGGACTTGGCCGATCGTTGCCACATCCTCCCGCCAGTGATGGGGGCGAATCAGTGACTTGGGTAGTGAGGGAAACATCCGCTCGAGCTGCGAGTCGGACATTGGGTAATGGGTTCCCAACGCGGGCAGCACGTCCACAAGCTGCTCGCCGTAGTACTCGTGCGCAAAGCACGTCAGCTCTCCTGCCCGACTATGAACGCGGGTGTAATCGGGCGGGACCGCCACGACCCGCGAGCGGGGCCCGAGCTGTTGGAGTGCCTCGAAGAGCGCGTGGCGCAACTCACTCGAACTCAAGGCGGTCCGGGGCGACCCGGCTGCAAAAAAAAGACTCATTTCAAATTGAAATCCGTCGGCTTGAGGGCCTTATCGGACCAGTACTGATCCGGTTTGAAGCCGTAATCGCTCGGTTCAAAAGGTTCTATCAGATCGACGGACGCGCCGCGCTCATCCAACGCTTCTTCCATTCCCAATGCCCAATAGACCCCGTTGGCGAGCATCCGCCGTGTTCCTTCTGAAAGCAAATCAGTGGAGGAACCCATCGTGGTCGTGAATGCCCGCCCGGGGCTCCCCCCCGGCAGCGGATAGGTTTTTGTCCAGGCGATTGGCATCAGGGGATCATTTTTCTGGCCGCTCACCGGGGGATCGTCGGCATGCATTCCCGAGAGGACTTGGCCTAGGACGATCGGCTTGCTGTCACCAGGCAGGGGCAAGCGCACACCGTAAACGTCCGTGGGCCCCCAAATTTCGCCATCCTCGATACCCTGCCGGATCGGATGGTTCTCTGCTGCCGGGGCAATCAGACCGCGGGTGCTCTCCTTGCGATGGTCTCCATGATGTGAGATCCACTTTTCGCCCAGGACGAGACGACCAAATCCACCCTGCCACGCTCTACGTTCGCCCGCGTACCCATTGCCGTAATGAGCGTACTTTTTTTCTTTGGGGATATTAAAACCGTGTGTCGCGGTCCGTAGGCCCACGACCGGACCGCCGCGACGAAGATAATCATCAATTTCTTTCATTTGCGCATCGGGAAGATCCCGGTAACGCGTGGCGATAATCAT
>JAUWIQ010000038.1 GCA_030605285.1 Planctomycetota bacterium | reverse complement strand
GCCACGGCGAACGAACGGCGGAGCGAATTGTCGGCTGTGGCAGTACGGATCGATGCGTTGCTCGAGGTGGTGGGTCAGGCCTCCCCGGAGTCGGAGTTGTTGGACAAAGTGGATTTCTTGGTCGATGCTTGGTCCGCTCAGCGGCGCTTGCTTAGGCGGCGCAGTGCACTCCGCCGCAAGGTGGGGAAAAATGGTCAGCGACTTTTCCGCGTTGCGAGAGAATTATCTCTGCTCCAAAAACAGCGTCGTGATCTATTTTCTGTACTTGGCATGACGGCTGCTGATGAGCCACAGGAACTGGCCGAACGATACACCGAATCACAACGGCACGAGCGAGAGTGTAAGCAGCTGGATGCTGAAATGAACACGGCGACGGCTGGCATCTGTGATCGAGCGCAGCTTGATGAGGAGTTGGCTGGCGTTTCGGCAGAACAGTTGGAGCGGGGTAGGGACCGGAATGCCAAAAAAGTCGAAAAGCTGGACCTCAAGTTGAAGGACGCGTTCGAGCGGCGCGGTCGGCTCGGCGAACAATTGTTGTCGCTTGGTAATGATCGCCGGGATGCTATGTTGAAACTGGAGTTAGCGAGTATCGAAATGAAACTGGGCGATGCAGTTGGTCGCTGGAAACACCTTGCGGTAACGACCTGCTTGCTCGAGTCGATACGGCGATGCTATGAGCAGCAGCGGCAACCGGCAGCGCTCCAGGAGGCCTCGTTGTATGTGGAGCGTTTGACTGAAGGCCGCTACGTTCGGATCTGGACTCGTCTCGATGAAGAGTCGCTCTGTGTCGATGATGCGCAAGGTCGCCCATGGTCGCTCGATTCACTCAGTCGCGGCACACGGGAACAACTGTTTTTGGCGCTGCGGCTCTCGCTTGTAACGCAGTACGCCCAGCGAGGTATTCGGTTACCGCTGGTGCTTGACGATGTGCTGGTAAATTTTGACATGGCTCGGGCGAAGGCCGCGGCTCGCGTGCTACGAGACTTCGCCAGCTTAGGCCATCAAATTTTTGTCTTTACCTGCCACGAACACCTCGTCAAGATCTTCAAGTCCATTAAGGCCTCGGTACGTGAGTTGCCCGCTTACGAACAACCGCAAGCAACGGAGCAACCGCTCTCCGTCCCTACTGAGGAGGCCGCTGAGCAAGAGAACCCCGAAGATGCCGACGAAGATGCGGGGGGAGAGGCCAGAAATCAGGCGGCCTGAGCCCCGCCAGTCGCGTGGCTTGAGTGTCTCGCGGCCTGGAACTAAGACTTTGCTTGCAGCGGGGGCGACTTTGCTTGCAGCGGGGGCTCTGTGGAGGCTCTCAGGGGGGTGGGTTGTTCGGGGTCTACCCCCGCTCGGCGGCCGACAATTTCTCGAAATCGATTACGAATGTCCCAGGTAATCCAGCCAAGATAGAGATTGCCGCCCAACGAAGCAAACAGAGCGCAGAGCGTCAACGTGAATGGTAACCAGGGCTTTTGCTGATCCGTCTGGACAGGTAGAGGCAGCTCGTGTTGGGACGAGGCTTGGTTCGCGATGGACGGTTCAGAAGGGAAGGCCGGATCCTGCGAGGTGGTTGCCGACAATCGATCAGCAGTCGGGATCGTCTCTTTCGGATCGTTTGCTTTTGATTCGAGTTGGGAAGTAGCGGGCACGACTCCGAGATGGTTTCCGAGTGCTGGGGTCACTGGCAATGGAGTGGCCCGCGGTGTTTCTTTGCTGCGCATCCGATCGCTGCCCAGGGCTGCGATGTCCGGGGAGGATTTTGCATCGTTGGTTTCCAGATCGGTCGACAAGGCGACCTCGGGTGGGGGAGGGAGAGGAATCTGGTACGGCGCAGCTTGTTGCGCTTGCGAGAATGCATCCTCATTCCGCGCACTGCCTGCGGGGGTCTTGGTGGGATCCTCGGCTAGATTTCCTGGCGGATCAATAGGTACGCTGTCGCCGTAACGATAACGGGTGATGTTCTCGCTGTTTTGCATATTTTCGTGGGGAGGCGACGATTCCAGGTTTCCGTAGCGGGGTTCCCTGCGGCTGGCGTCTTTTTCTTCGCCTCTCGAAGGGGTTGTCGGTAAGCTGGCAGGTGGCTCGGCGAGATCACCGACCGACTTGGGGGTGGCTGCTACTTCCGCGGTGCTACTCAAAGGGTTCGCATCGATGGGAACTGTGGGAATGGTTGCGTTGCCCGTAGAGGGTGAACGTACGCCACTTTCGTCCACGGCAGTCCAGTCCGAGGAAATTTCTTTTTCAGGCGGATCGGAGCGACCGGGCGGAACCACAATCGACGGCCCAAGATTCTCCAATGGGGCCGTGGCGCGGCGACTCTGGTTTTCGACGAGATTCGATTCTGCGGAGGCCTCACCCGATTGTCGTGGAAGCGATCCGCTACCGACGACGATGCGGTACCGCCGCACGTGTCGAAGCTGTGGGCGAACGCCCACCTCGATTACATCGCCAGCCTTAAGTGATCTGGCTTGTTGAGGATCAATTTGGATGATGTATTCCAAATCCCCATTCTCGACCAGTTGCCAACCCACATCGACACCAACCAGCGCAATTGTCAAAAAACATATTGCGTGCATGGATCAAACCCTCCGTACTCCATGTGCCTAATCAATACCATCCTGCTGGTATGATACCGTTGGCAAAGGTTGAAGGTAAAGGCTGTTTTTGGTCGGCACTATTTGTGATCGCAGGCGCCTGGGGATGGCGATGGCGCAGCTGCAACCCCTGCGGTGCGTTGAGGTCCCTCTCTCACGACTCCCGATGAGCCAATCTCTGCGGTGGAGGTGGAGTATTCAGGAATTGCCGAGGTATTGGCTGGGAACAATTTTATTTGCCATCACCCCGAGCGAGAAATAGATCTGCATCAGGTCGTCTACCTGCATCTCAACCGCGTGTACTTTTTCGACGGGCACGAACACGATCCCTCCCGACATCGGTACGGGCGACGTCGGGATATAGATCGCATGGCAGTCGCGACCGGTAAAACGGAATACCTGAGCAGAGGCGATCAACGCCAGAAAGCCACCCCCATGGGTATCGCTGAATGTGCAGTAGACAACGCCCATCGATTTCATTTGATCGTCATCGTTGTTCTGCAACATGCTAATCACCTGGGCTATCGGTTTGTAGATCACGCTAACGAGCGGGATACGTTCTATGAGGTGGTTGAACTTTTTTTGGATCCGATGTTTCGCCAGTGATTTGAATGCGACACCGGTCAGCCAGATCGTAATCAGTACGAGTGCCCAGCCGAGCAGCGTGGCAATCCAGTTGCGTGTTTCGGCAGGCAGCAGGTGCAGGCCCACGACCTGCAAGGCACGGCCAAAGAGGCTTCCTGGCCCGAAAAGGCTGACCAACCAGCTCGCGGCCCAGCCCATAATGGCAAGCGTAATCATGAAGGGCAGCAGAACAAAAAAACCGGTCATAAACGTCGAGACAATGCCCTGCCGCCAGATCCAGGAGGTGAAACGCTTCATCATGATTCTCCCAGGGCATCCAATAAGGAATGAGAAGAGGTGATGCTATCACTTGGGATGGGCCGTAACGCAAGACATCGCCTCTTTGGTCTTCGGCCCGTTGACGCGTTCGACTTGTGCCGTATCGAATCAGTCGGCACAATAGCGAGAATCCAATCGGAGGCCGGGAGATGACCCTAGGTGATGGCAATTTCAGGCACCCGCGCCAAGCAGCTCAAACTACTGCTGAATCTGGTCGTACTGGCGGTTGTTTCCTGGGGAATTTACCGTACGGTCCATTTCGCCTGGGCAGATCTGGACGCAAAGGGTGCAAACGGTTTTGCTTGGCAACTGCATCCTGGTTGGCTCATCGTTTCGGGCCTGCTCTATTTGCTCGGCATGCTTCCGATGGCTGCCTTCTGGTACCTTTTGCTCCAGGCACTTGGCCAACGGGTCAAGATCCGCGACACGCTCCGTGCCTTCTATATCGGTACCCTGGGAAAATATGTTCCGGGCAAGGCATTGGTCGTCGTACTGCGGACGAGTCTGTTGCGCGATGCGAAGATCGGCTCGACGGTTACCGCCGTCAGCGTTTTTCTAGAAACGTTGACGATGATGGCGGTGGGTGCCTCCCTCTCGATTTTAATGATGGTCTTCTGGCTCAGAGATCATCTGCGAGATCACCCTTATTTACTCCCTCTGGCCGTCGCCCTGCTCATTTTGTCGGGATTGCCAACGTTGCCCCCGATTTTTCGCTATCTCGTGGTTCGACTGGGAACGGAGCGTCTCGATCCTGAGATCAAAGAGCGGCTGGCCAACCTCCGCCCGCCCCTGATACTTTCCGGCTGGGTGATGGTTTCCTTAGGCTGGGTGCTGCTGGCTTATAGCCTTTGGGCGGTTTTGCTGGGTTTGGGTATTACCGGAATCGATGCGATTGCCCACCTTCCCTATTTTCTAGCAGCGGTAAGTATGGCAATCGTGGCCGGGTTTTTATCGATGATTCCAGGGGGTGCCGGTGTGCGAGAATTCCTGATCTCGGTTTTGCTCGGACATTTTTATTTTGCAGAGGTTCTGCATCTACCGCTTCCCGATGCGACTGCGCTGGGGGTGGCCGTGGTGCTGCGGTTGGTGTGGCTTGTGGCCGAGTTGATTCTGGCTTTCATTTTTTTGCCATTTGGCCGTAGACCGAGAATCGGCAAGTAAAAGAACCGGTGCAGAGCCCTGCCCGCAAAGCGGTGAATTGAAACGACGGTCTGCGCGAGATAGAATGGGACTCGCCGAGCGATGTGTCCTCCCCGACTGTAGTCCCTCTTTTTTACCGGTTCTTGGGATCCACGGCCATGATCTCCATTGTGATTCCTATTTGCAACGAGGTGGAAAACCTCAAGACCCTCTACGAGGAAATTGACGCGGCCTCGGCAGTAGGTGGGTTCGAACTGGAGATTGTCTTTGTGGACGACGGTTCGACCGATGGGAGTTGGGTGGTGATCGAGCAGTTGGCTGCCAGCGATGCGAGGGTGCGGGGTATCCGATTCCGCCGCAATTTCGGAAAATCGGCCGCACTGAATGCCGGGTTTTGCACCGTTCGTGGAGATTTGGTGATGACGCTCGATGGAGATCTTCAGGATGACCCCAGCGAAATCCCACGGTTTGTCGCCAAAATCCAGGAGGGTCTCGACGTCGTGAGCGGCTGGAAGCAAATCCGCCACGACCCGTGGTGCAAGGTGGTTTCGTCGCGACTGTTTAACGGGATGGTTCGCGGTGTGACCAGGTTGAAATTACACGACATCAACTGCGGCATGAAATGCTATCGTCGCGAAGTGTTGGCAGAAGTCCATCTTTATGGAGAGATGCACCGTTTTGTCCCACTTCTCGCCGCAGCCCGAGGCTTTCGCATCGGCGAGATTGTGATCGGCCATCGTGCTCGCAAGCACGGAAATACCAAGTACGGGTCGAAACGATTGTTGAAGGGAATTTTGGATCTGATGACCGTTATTTTTCTGACAGGATACAGCCAGAGACCGCTGCACCTGATGGGTACCGTAGGTCTTGGTGCGTTTGCCTTGGGGGGACTGGGGATGTTTTCCATGTCCGTCTGGTGGGTAATTTCCCGGCTGTTCGATTCCATTACGGCACTCAATATTCATGAAACGGCATTGCTCTACTATTCGCTGGGTGCCTTGTTGCTGGGAGGTCAGCTTTTATCTCTGGGTCTTTTGGCTGAGATGATTGCCGCTCAAATGGGTCGGGGCACCGACAACTATTCGATCATGGAAGAAACGAATCCTCTGGCGGACAGTACATCACCCGGCGGTAACTCGAGACGACATTCCGTCAGTCCAGATGAAAAAACACGCTCAGGCGATGTATGACCGATGCTGGCCAACAGGGCGATCAAGTGGTGGCACCTGCTGCAACGCAGTCCACGGAGCTTCGTGCGGCCCGTATACGCTGGGCCGCCTACGTGCTGCTAATCACCCTTTCTGCGGGAAATATGGCCGGACGTATCCTCTCCTTCACCAATGTGGATATCCAGGCAATTGAAAAAATGCGTGTGCGTCAGGCGGTAGCGCGCCACATGGCTCATTGTGAAAAAGAAGGTTTTCGCGGGAAGCCACTGCAAGAAAAACTCGACCGCTATGAAGCGGAGGTCCGCGAACGAGTGAATTTGCAACGGCCTTTTTTGAGTGCCAACGATCGGAGTCGCTGGTGTACGATTCGCGCACTCGTCGATGACGGGACCTATGCGATCGACCAAATTGTGACCGACCCCAAAGAGTACTCGCGGTGGCAGACGATCGACATGGTGAAACATAATCGGTCCGGTGAGCCGCATCTTTACTCGAGTAAGCCGACGCTGCGGCCGACCCTGCTTGCCGGCGAATATTGGGTCTTACGTGCGTGCACGGGATGGACTCTCGCAAAGCAACCTTTTCAAGTTGTGCGCACGATGTTGCTTTGTACCAATCTAACAAGCATGGTTCTACTGTTTGTGCTGCTTGCGATGCTGTTGGAAAAATTCGGCCTCTCCGACTGGGGACGCTTGTTGGTGATGGCGACCGCCACATTTGGTACTTTTCTAACCACGTTTTCCGTGGCGTTAAACAACCACCTGATCGCGGCTGTTTGTGTGATGGTTGCGCTCTATGCTGCGACGGCAATTTGGTATGAGAGTCGACGCCAAGGATGGTGGTTTGCAATGGCTGGCTTCTTCGCCTGCCTTGCAGCGGCAGTGGAATTTCCGGCGGCACTCTTGCTGATTGTTTTAGGGCTGGCCCTGCTCTGGAAAACGCCGCGACTCACGCTCTGTTTTGGTGTTCCCGCTGCGCTGCTGGTGGTGGCCGCGGCGGTGGGAACGAATTATCTTGCCCATCGTACCCTCTTGCCCCCTTATGCGTATCGGGCAGCTGGGGAGGACTGGCAAACCGGTAATTGGTACGACTACAGTTACGAAGTCGGTGGTGTGTCCAAAACGAGTTATTGGAAGACGAACGCCCAAAGTCTCCAGGCGCGCTCGGTGGTCGATCGTGGCGAACCTTCCTGGAGCCGTTACGCCTTGCATTGTCTCTTGGGGCACCACGGGTTCTTTTCCCTGACTCCG
The DNA here is from genome assembly GCA_030605285.1 of Planctomycetota bacterium. The sequence continues at coordinate 2,858 of JAUWIQ010000038.1, read as the reverse complement.
ATCTGGCTACTCAGTGTGGCGGGGATGCTGATGATGGTCGCAGGTTGTACCAAGCCGTCTTTGCGTGCGGCCGGATGGCTCGTCGGTTTGGTCTCGCTTGTCTGTTTCACTTTTTATCTGGCCCAGTCGCCGGAATTGCGGAATTACGGGGGCATGACCAGCGGGTTCCGTTGGTTTTTCTGGTTGATTCCCCTTTGGCTGGTGGCCATGATTCCTGCGGCCGACTGGACCGCAGGCAGTCGCGGGCGGCAAATCCTGGCCAGCATCCTGCTCGCCGTCGGTGCCCTCTCGGCGAGTTATCCCAGTTGGAACCCCTGGACTCAGCCCTGGCTGGCCCGTTGGATGGATCATTTGGGATGGATCCAACTCTAACTTGTCGCGGGCGATTCTTAAGTGGTCAGGGATAATTTGGCCGCGCAGAAATCCTCATAGGCCTTTCCGGCAAACTCAAGATCCTGCTGCCGTGGAACGAGGATTCCTCGGAGTCGGCCACGAAGGATAACCCCTTTTTCCATCCAGTGATTAACGGTCGTATGCGAAAGCGACCAGAGTGGGGTATCCCCCAGACGCTCGAGCTTTGAAGTGGTGAAATCGAGCGGATGAATCATTTCAACGTAGCTCAGCAGAGCGTTTTCGGCACGAAACACAAAACAGCCCGTACGATCGCTGGGGGTGAGTACCAGAGGCCCGCGCACGGGGTCCAAGGTTTCAAAATCGGGCTGCCCGTGGTTTCGTAGATTTAAAATTTCCGTGCCGTTCAGGAGGCTCTCGACACAGACACGGGCGTGGGACTGAATACGAAGCGTCTGGGCGGAAAGGATCAGTTCCAATCCCCAGTGAATTCCTTCCGAGCGTGGAGCGATTGCCCGCCAGTAAGTCTGTAGAGAGAAGGGCAACTCCCTCGTCTTACCAAAAGTCACCACCAGATCGTTGCCGCGCACATAAGTATCCGGTATTGCGGTGTCCGGATCGGTAGCCTCAAGCGGAGAATCCAAACCGTCGCCATGGATCTTAAAGACAGTGCAGTTGGGATGACGCGAAGTAGTCAGTCGCATGCCGTTCCCGGGACGCACCGTATCGAGAACGGCCGAGCCTTCCGGAAGTTGCAACGATGCACGGCGTTCGTCCAGTTGCCAAGGGGAGGGGACCATATCTTCTGTCCGAGGCGACTTCAGGTCAAACGTTCGGGGTAGGGTCTCGCGGGTGGGAGTCGCGTTCGGGAATCATTATGCGACCAGTGGCCCGGGCCGGTGGTTGCCACACCGGAAGCAACATCCACAATAAATCCATAATAAAAAACCCCGTCGCTTGCACCAAGGTGAAGCGACGGGGCCGGAACAGAGAAGAGGCCGAATTCAACGCCAAAAATATAACAAGAAATAATGCATCAGCGAGGTACAGTTAGTAATAGCCATAACTTCTACCTCAATCTTAACAACTCGCCACTGTGTGTCTACAGTTTTACAAAAAAAAGAAAAAAAACATTTTTTGCCCCGGATTTCTGCGGCAAACGAAATATTCTTTTCTCGTATCTTATCGCGACGCCGGGTCCTATTGGCGAGGCCTGGGCGACCAATTAAGGTGTCGGGATGTGTTGCCAGGATCAAATATTTAGTGTTTGCGAGCGAGCCGCCAGAACGGGTGGATCGGTTCTGCTCGATTGGGCCGGTCGCGTAACGGTCCGTGAGAAGGGGCCTGCGGACTTGGTGACCGAGGCCGATCTGGAGGCTCAGGAGGCGGTCCGCCAGACGATTGCCGAGGTGTTTCCGAAACATCGGTTTGTGGGGGAAGAATCGTCCACTGAGGGAGATTTAGAATCGCAGTTTGCCGACCGTGAATCGTATCTCTGGCTCGTGGATCCACTCGATGGTACCACCAACTTTGCCCACAACTTTCCCCATTACGCCTGTTCCGTAGCAGTCCTCTGCGGGGATGAGGTAATTGCGGCAGCGGTCTACAATCCCGTTGCCGACGAATGTTATACAGCCAGCAGGGGCGGGGGCGCCAAGCTGAACGGGCTGGCAATTCAAACAAGTCCGGTAGAGCGACTCGCCAACGCCCTGGTGGCGGTCAGTTTTCCGCCCAGCATGCGAAGAGATGCACCAGAATTGTCCAATCTTTTGGATGTTTTTGAGCGAGCCCAGGCGATCCGCCGAACTGGATCGGCCGCCCTGAACATGTGTTATGTGGCCGCGGGTCGGTTGGATGCGTATTGGGCGACTGGGACCCATGCCTGGGATATTGCGGCCGGGGCCCTCCTCGTGCAGGAGTCGGGAGGGGTCCTCACTGCGCTCGACGGCGGTCCGTTCCAGTTGGACCGACCGTGGCCGGTCGCTACGGCGACCGAATCACTGAATGCCGAACTGGTAACCCTGCTGGGCTACGAGAGGCGGGGAGGGGATTTTTCGGGTCCTTAGGGACCACCCGCGGAGGGTTGAGTTGGGCCGGCGGCCAGGAGTTCGATCCGCCACCGGGGGCGAAAATTGCAGAGTTTGCCGGGCTCCACGGGGATTGTGGTTTATTTCGGGGCCCAGGTCGGTCCGCCCGGGACGGAATTCGATTATTTGGTCTCTGCGTGTCCTAGCATTATAATGTCCTAGGGATAGGAAAGCTCCGCAAGAACCGAATTTATCGCCTAGGGCGGTACTCCGCGGCAACTCGCCTATTGCGACCGACTGAGGCTGTCTCTGGGTGATCAGGCCACTCTGTTCCATGTCCCGCTTTCAGCGGTGGCAAGTCAGTGCAGGTTTCGAATTGGGTCAGGACGATTGTTTTATCTCCCAAATATTTTATCTCCCAAAAACAAGGGCGTTCATAACCGTGAGGTTGCCAGACAATACAATGTGGCGGATAGCCTG
>JAUWIQ010000463.1 GCA_030605285.1 Planctomycetota bacterium | reverse complement strand
TGATTACCGACCAATATTTTGTCGTTCCAGGGCAGATTCAGCCAGCCGAGGTAGGCGTCCTTGAAGGTGATATGGTCGGGCTGGGCAAACTCCATTTGAAGTTTGTACTCCATGTTTTCGCTGGCTTGACCCTTGGCACCGAGTCGCAGGCGGCGAAAGCCGATAAAAGCAGGCGGATTATTTGGGTAGTTACCACCGACCAAGTTCACCAGGGGGGAGTTGCTGGGGAATGCCCAATAATCGAGCATGGCACGACCAAAGATCTTGATCGTCGGTTTTTTGACGATCTCCACTTCTTTGTATTCGAAAAGTTCTTCATCCTGCTTTTCGACTTGGGATTCGAGCGCCTCGATCCGCTCCAAAAGACTGCTAAGAGAGGCGCTCGTGATCCTGGCGGGGCGGGTCGGGTCGCCATGCCACTCGGCCTGCTGGGCCTCGAGCGGTTCCGCCAGGGTGGAAAGCACCACCGCAGTGCCGAATGCCAAAATTGTGGCAAAACGGGTAGCTGGTATGCCAAGTCGGTCAATCCAGCCATCAAAGTCGCTGTGGGTTGGTCGCATGGTTGCAAGCACCCCCCTATTGGCGCTTCCATCGATTCGCTGGATTTTTTGCCGGCTGAGGGTTACCAAGATTTCATGCACGGCCGGTACAACCACGTCATGCGGTATATTCCGCATTAATAGTCTAAGACCCATTATCGGTTCATCGCGGACCTTGACATTGTTAAGATTTGGTCGATTTTGTTACGATAACCCCTACGAATTGCGGGAAGGGTGTTAAATTGTGGCGGATTGGGAAGGTATTGCGCGGACCCTAGGCAAGCATTAAAAATCACCCATTTTATCCAGATGTAAATACAGGTCGTTCGCTTCCGGAAGAGAGTTCCGAGTGATGTCAGAATCGTTGCGTGAAAAACAGATGGCCGATGCGGAAGAGTTGCTCGGCGATCGCCTCGCCAAGATTGGTTTTGCCAGAGCACTCTATTTCGGCCATTACCTGGCTGACAAGCTGCTAGCATACCCCGATATCCAAGCGGACCAGCAGGGCAATGAACTCGTGGAGAAGCTGGCAAAGTTTTGCGCAGAAAAGATCGACCCGGTGGCGATCGATCGCGAGTCGCGGATTCCCGACGAGGTGATTTCCGGACTGGGTGAGTTACGGATCCTCGGTGCCTGCCTTCCCAAATCGACGGGTGGTCTTGGGTTAAGCCAGACCCAATATTGCCGTTTGATTGAACTGCTAGCGGGGCACTGTGGTAGTACGTCGCTGTTCGTCAATGCCCATCATTCGATCGGTCCCCGCGCGATCGTCCTCTTCGGTACGGAGGCACAACAGAGAGACTGGCTTCCCAAGTTGGCAACCGGTGAGTGGATCAGTGCCTTTGCCCTTACCGAGCCGGAGGCGGGCAGCGATGCGGGCAACGTGCAGACGATGGCTACTCCGACGGAGGACGGCAGCGGCTACGTCCTCAATGGCGAGAAGCGCTGGATCACGAACGGTGGTATTTCACAGGCCCTGACCGTGATGGCCCGGACACCGGTCGAGGGGAGCAAAGAGACGAAGGTGACAGCGTTTCTTGTCTCCCCCGCAATGCCCGGTTTTGAGGTCGTCGAGGAGCGGATGGATAAATGCGGTGTCCGTGGTACGGCGACTGCTCGGTTGGCATTTCACGAGATGTTTGTACCGAAAGAGAATATTCTTGGGCAGTTGGGCAAAGGGCTGAAAATTGCCCTCACGGTACTCGATTTTGGCCGCACCACGTTTGGAGCCAGTTGTACCGGGGCGGCCAAGTTCTGTGTCCAGCGGGCTACGGAACACTGCAACACCCGCGTCCAGTTCGAGCAGTCGCTCGGAAATTTTGAACTGGTTAAGCGCAAGCTCGCCCACATGAAGGCAGGCGCGTTTGCGATGGAGTCGGCAACGTATCAGACGGCCACGATGATGGATGCGGGTAAGGGCGATTACATGGTTGAGACAGCGATGCTCAAGGTGTTTGCCACGGAAGTCCTCTGGGAGATCATCAACGACACAATCCAGCTCTTTGGCGGCAAGGGCTATTTTACGGACGAACCCTACGAGCGGATGATGCGGGATGCCCGCATCAATACGATTGGCGAGGGTGCCAACGATGTACTCAAGGTGTTTATTGGTGTGGTCGGGATGCGCGACGTGGGGCTGGAGCTCAAAGGCGTACTCGATGCGATCAAAAGTCCGCTCAGTAATTTCGCTACGATTTCTCGGTTTGTGGGGCGTAAAATTGGCTCGCTCCTTTCCTTCCCAACGGTCACTCTGCGGAGTGAACAGCTGAGTGACGAGGCGGCGCGACTCGGGCGAATTGTGGGAAAACTGGGTAGTAATGTCGAGAAATTGCTCCGTAAATATCAGGAAGACATTGTTGATCGCCAATACCAGTTGGAGCGCGTTGCCAATGTCGCAACTGAGATTTATGTGAGTGCGAGCGTCCTACAGCGACTCGATTTTATTCTCGCCGACTCGGGGCAAACAGCGGAAGAGCGAGAAGATGCATTGGCTACGGGGCGCTACTACCTGCTTACGGCCAACCGGCGGATGCAGCAGCACCTGATCGATTTGTGGTCGAATGACGATTCGCAGACGACAGCAATCGCCGATCGGATGTTGGCCAAGTCGGCGGGGCGCCCGGTCTGATCTGTGGGTAGCGGGAACGCAGTTGCGTGCGCACCGCGAAGGCAGTTCATGACATCCTTCAATCGAC
>JAUWIQ010000143.1 GCA_030605285.1 Planctomycetota bacterium | reverse complement strand
GTTTATCGTATTGGCCAGCAAATCGCCGCGGTATTGCCAGGGACCGGCCAGCGAAGGTGCCCGGGCGATCCCGGGCCGCTTGCCTCCGAAAATGGCGTAGTAGTTTTCGCCCTCGAGCCAACCGTACGGATCCCAGGAATTGTATTTGCCGTGATGCTCTTCGCCCTCTTGGGTGGGGGGGGTGATCGGATTGGAATCGAGTTTCTTCCAGTCGTTAAGCTCCTCATCCACTGCCACGGCCATCGCATTGCCCTGCCCCACCTGGTGGTAGCACATCGTGGGCACACCCTCCTTGTTGACAAAACAGTTGCCGCTGAACATCCCTCTGAGCAGCTTGGTCGGATGGTGTCGCCAGTGACAGAGGTCGGTACTCGAGACGTGTCCCCAGTTGTGGCCCCGTTCGTCCTGAAAGATATAAAACAAATGGTAGCGTCCGTTCCAGAAGATCGCTCCGTTGGGGTCAAACGGCATCCCGGTTCCCTCGGGGATCACAAAGTGGTAGCCGGGCCGGTGGGGATCGGCGAGTAGTTTTTCGCGGAGCGTGCGGGCGGCCTTGGCCGCCTGCTGCGGGGTGAGGGTCACCGCGACCGGGCGGGATTTCTCTGCGACGGCTTCTTCTGCGCGCCCAGCTGTCGTTGTGACCAGCAAAGACAATCCAAACATCGCCAGCCGCAGCGATCGCCCTGCTCTCGGTTGCCCGGAATGATTCATCGGTAGGGTTCCTTAGTAACGCTCTGGCTCCTCTGCCATGAGGAAGCTATTGTTCCACCCAGAGTTCCGGATCGTCAAGATGCGCAAACAGGCCATCTGCTTTAAATGCGGGGCATTCCATAGCGGATTCCTGATGTCGCTTGGGAGCAGCCAGAATTTTTCCCCTGCGCCGTTCGTGGTTGCTTGCGCGGCTCTGAGCATCCCGCGGGGTGGCAAATACCCGTTGGTCCCTGCAAGCCGATCGCCCGCTCAGTGCGGCTGGGCAAGACCCTCCAGAAAATTTGCGTAGCCGGAGACCATGTTCGCGATGATCGCAATGAGTATCAGGGCCACCAGGGCCCAGACGGCAAAACCGGCCAGGGTGGTGAGCGTTGCCAGCGCCGCGCGGGACCGATCCTGATACTCTTCGGCCAGTTGCAACATCGATTCATCGAGTCGGCCGCTCTGCTCCCCCACCTGCAAGGCATCGAGAAACTCGTCGGGAAAGGCACCCGTACCGGCAAGGGCAACAAACACCTCATCGCCCGCCATCAAGGAAGAAGAGACCGCGGACTGATGGCGGGCGAAGTAATGGTTGCCCGCCATCCGTAGTGCAAAGGGTACCGCGCGGCGGGCGTCCATCCCCGCTGCGAGCGAGAGCCCCAACGACCAGGAGAGCCGCGAGAGACAGAGAGTTTTTATGCATCCTCCTATGCCGGGCACCGCAATCGCCGCCACCTCGACCGGCTGAATCCAGAATACGCGAGAGCGAATCAAAAAAAAGAGGAGCGTTGCCACGGCCAACAGACTGCCCACAATCGTGACGTCGATCACGACCCCCGCATTGCCCACCAATCCCAGGCCCAGGATATCGTAAGGCGCCGGACCGCGACTCTCTGCAATCAGACCCAGAATCCAGATCAACAGGCCCACAATCACAATCGCCGCCGTAAGCTGGATCAGCGGCCAAGTGATCCCGGCCAAAAATGTACGTCGCAACCGCACACTCTGCTCGTAATGATCGGCCAGACGCCGAAACACGCTCGCCAACTTACCGGTCGCTTCGCCCAGGCCCACAAGCTCTACAAACAGTGGCGGAAAGAAACCGTCGCTTTGCAAAACCGCGTCGCCAATCGAACCACCTGTGCCGAGCGCAGCCGAGATGCGGCCAAACACGGCTGCGGAACTGCCCCGCGCACGCTCCGCCTCGCGCTGCCAGATCTTGCGCTCCTCAATACCCGACTCCAGGGCTACGCCGACGCGGCGTGCAAGGGCGGCAAGTTGTTTTCTGGAAATCTGCGCCATCGGCAGGCAGCCCTTCATTGCTGAAGCGCGGTGCGATGGCCGGCGGCCGGGCGGTTGACCTGCCGCCACGCATCGTGCTGCGGCCATTCTAATCGTAACGGCGGCGGGAAAATACTCAGCAGTGCTGCCGGACCGCAAGTTTCCCCAGCACCGACAAATGCGAGCCAATATGGTAGCATGGCGGGCTCCCCAGTTCTTTGCTTTCCCCCAGGTCCCATGGCAGCCAAACCCATTTTCCAAAATATCGCCATCCTGGGCGTCGGCCTGATCGGGAGCTCGATCGGAACCGCCGTCGCGGCCCGCCGACTGGCCTCAGAGATCGTCGGCATCGATAGCAACCCAAAAAATCTTCGCGCCGCGCGGCAGCAAGGTGCGATTTGCAGAGGGACAACCCAGCTCGAGCGCGGTGTTTCCAAGGCGGATCTGGTCCTCGTCTGTACGCCGATCGAGACCATCGTCGATCGCGTGGCCGCGGTCGCCGCCGCCACGGAGCAACCGTGTCTAATTACCGATGTGGGTAGCACCAAGGCCCGCATCGTGGCCGCAGTGGGCCGCAACACCGCGGCTGCGGATCGCTTTGTGGGCAGCCACCCGATGGCCGGCAACGAGCAGCAGGGACCCCGCCATGCCGATAAGAATCTGTTTCTTGGTCGCAGCGTGATCCTCACACCGATTCGCAACACAAACCGCACGGCCTTACGACGGCTTGAACGATTCTGGAGCTCCCTGGGAGCCCGGACCGTTATGATGAGTCCCGCAGAACACGACCGCGCGATCGCCACCGTGAGCCACCTGCCCCACTTGGTTGCCGCAGCCCTGGTGGCCAGTACCCCCGACCGCAACCTGGCACAGGTCGCATCCGGTTGGCTCGATACCACCCGCATCGCCTCGAGCGATGCAGAAATGTGGGTCCATATTTTGAGAGACAATCGTAGCCACATCTTGAAGTCCGCTACCCGGTTTGAGAAGGTAGTGACTTCGATGTGCCGCGCACTTGCGGAGGAGGACCGGGCGACCCTCCACAGGATTCTGCAGGATGCCCAAGCGAAACGGGATTCCGCCAGATCTTCCCACAGTTAATTTTTTGCAACCTGCCCACCGCTGTGACTTGCGAGTTTTTTCTTTAGAACGGATTCACCATGCTCTGGGAAGTTGATATCTACCCCGCCCGTGGCCAGCCCGACTTGGCAGCGGAGGCGATGGCGGATGAAGCGCACGACCTGGGCCTGGAGAGTTTGCAACTCCTCACAGGCCGTGGCTATCTGATTGAAGGCCAACTCGATCGCAGCCAGGTCCAACAGATTGCCGAACAATTGCTCGCCGATCGGATAGTGGAAACGACCGTGGTAGCTGAGGTGGGTGCCGCAGCACTGCGGGAGCCCCCGCAGAAAAACATGCGTGCGGTCCACGTGCTGCCCAAGCCGGGTGTAATGGATCCGGTCGCCGAGAGTGCCAGGACTGCGATTGCGGATTTGGAAATCGAGGTGGAGGCTGTCCGCACACTCAAAAAATATTGGTTGCCCGAGTTACCCCCCGCACAACTTGATCTTGTCAGCAAAAAGCTCTTGGCCAATGACGCCATCGAAGAGGTGATCGCAGGGCCCTTGGATTTTGATCGCCTCCAAGTGGGTGATGCTTACACGTTTAAATTGCAGCGGGTGGCGATACGCGACCTGGAGGCATCGCAGCTCGGGGAGCTGAGTCGCACAGGCCAACTCTTTCTGCAACTGGCGGAGATGCAGACCATCCAGAATTACTACCGCGGGCTGGAGCGCGACCCGACCGATATCGAACTGGAAACCCTGGCCCAGACCTGGAGCGAACACTGCAGCCACAAAACACTCGCCGGACGGATTGCCTACGAGGGGCCTGTCGATGCGGAAGGCAAGTTCGGAAAGCGACAATTTGAAAACATGCTCAAGGAGACCATCTTCGCCGCCACGGTGGAAATCCGCAAAAAGTTGGGCAACGCCGATTGGTGTGTGAGTGTCTTCGAGGATAATGCCGGCATCGTGCGGTTCGATGAGGAGGATAATCTTGTCTTCAAGGTGGAGACCCACAACCATCCGTCCGCACTCGAACCGTATGGTGGGGCCAATACGGGAATCGGCGGGGTGATTCGTGATCCGCTCGGAACCGGACTCGGCGCCCGACCAGTCTGCAATACCGATGTGTTTTGTTTCGCGCCACCGGACACGGCAGCCGATTCCTTGCCGGCAGGTGTGCTGCACCCGCGACGGGTGATGAAGGGTGTGGTTTCAGGTGTGCGCGACTACGGCAACCGGATGGGCATCCCCACGGTCAACGGGGCAATCTATTTTGACGAGCGCTACCTCGGCAATCCGCTGGTCTATTGCGGTACCGTGGGGATCCTGCCGCGAGAAAAATCGGCCGGAGCGGCGCAAGCCAACGATTACATCGTGGCGGTCGGTGGGCGAACGGGCCGCGATGGAATCCACGGGGCCACCTTCAGTTCGGCCGAACTGACCGACCAGAGCGAGTCGCTCTCGGGCGGAGCGGTCCAGATCGGCAACGCGATCACTGAAAAAATGGTCCTCGATGTGATCCTCGCCGCCAGAGACCAAGGCCTCTATAGCGCGATCACCGATTGTGGCGCGGGTGGATTTTCCAGCGCCGTCGGAGAGATGGGCGAACAAATCGGGGCGGAAGTCTGGCTGGATCAGGCACCCGTAAAATACGAAGGGCTCTCCTACACCGAGATCTGGATCTCCGAGGCCCAGGAACGGATGGTCCTCTCGGTACCGCCCGAGCAGTGGGAAGAACTCTCCGCGCTCTGCGGGTCGGAAGATGTGGAGGCCACGATCATCGGCCGTTTTGTCCCCAGTGGAAAGCTTACGCTCAAATACCACGACCAGCAGGTCGGCCAGTTGCCGATGGAATTTTTACACGACGGGCGCCCGCCGGTCATCCGCGAGGCCCGCTACACGCCCCCGGCCGCAGAACCGCTCGATTTACCTGCGGCGGCCGAGACGTACAACGACGAGCTGCTCATGATCCTCGCTTCGCTCAATGTCGCCAGCAAGGAATGGGTGATCCGCCAGTATGATCATGAAGTGCAGGCGGGAAGCGTGGTTAAACCGCTGGTCGGGGTCACCAACGACGGACCGGGCGATGCGGCCGTGCTGCGACCCAAACTCGGCTCGCGACGGGGGGTCGCCGTCTCCTGCGGGATGAACCCCTACTACGGCGATCTCGACCCCTACCATATGGCAGCCAGTGGAGTCGACGAAGCGCTGCGGAATTGTGTCGCCGTCGGCGCCGATCCGACCCGGATAGCGATCTTGGATAACTTCTGCTGGGGCGACTGCGAAAATCCCGAGACGCTCGGTTCGTTGGTGCGGGCCGCACTCGCCTGTTACGACCTCGCGGTGGAACTGGAAACCCCGTTCATCAGCGGCAAGGACAGCTTGAACAACGAATTCAGTTATTTGGCGGCCCATGGCAAAAAGCAAACGATCGCCATCCCCGCAACGCTGCTGATCAGCGCCATGGGGCAGGTGGAGAATGTCGACCGCTGCGTGACGATGGACCTCAAACAGGCGGGCAACCTGCTTTATCTGGTAGGCATCACGCGCACGGAACTCGGTGGTTCGCACTACGCCGTGACCCAACGACTCACGGGTGGCCAGGTACCGCAAGTCTGTGTCGCTACGGCCAAGGCGACCTTCCTGGCCCTGCACCGCGCGATCCAGGCCGAGCTGGTCCGCGCCTGTCACGATCTCAGCGAGGGCGGCTTGGCCGTGGCCGCCGCCGAAATGGCCTTTGCAGGTGGCCTGGGGGCCAAACTCCATCTACAGCGGGTGCCGCG
>JAUWIQ010000001.1 GCA_030605285.1 Planctomycetota bacterium | reverse complement strand
TACGTTATTGATCGTCACGACATCGACCAGATCGATTTCGGGCTCCTTGATTGCCTCCTGCCACCTCGCGGCACAATGCTGCGAACCCCAGCGCTCGGCAACCACTTTGAGTTCCTCCTGGTTGCGGGCCGCAACCGTGTGCATCACGGGTTGGACCGGCAGGTCGAAGAATTTACCAACTTTTAAATAGGCATTCGAATGTGCCCGTCCCATGAACTTGGTCCCGATCATGGCAATGTTGCATGTTCCTGCTGGCATCGTGCTGGACTCCTCTTTATCGATGAAATGTTGTATTTGGTTGGAATGGCAAAAAGTTGTCGGGGAAAAATCAGTATTTTACGTTAGTCCATTGTTGCGATTTATTGCTTTCGAGAATCGCATCACAAATCGCCATCTCCTTATGTCCATCCTCAAACGTACTCCAATCCGGTTCCGCAGGCATCGGGCCTGTTTCGATAGCGCGGTAGACGTTTCGAAAGAGATTTTTTGGCCCATCGGGATAAGCTTCCGGGTGTCCACCCGGGTAGTGCGCATATTCCCGAGCGGCGTCGTGGAGTAGGGAAGGATCTTTGATGAGAATTTCATTCGGTTTTTCTCGATAGCCAATCCACATTTCGTTCGGGTTCTCCTGATCCCAAGCGAGTGCACATCGGGATCCGTCTAACTCGAAATAAAGGCGATTTTTACGACCGGCCGACACCTGGCTGACGGTAAAGACACCGTGGGCACCTCCCGACAGTTCGAGCAGCACCGAGGCATAATCTTCCGTGGAGATTTCCTGTGGTTCGTAATCGCTTGGCGTGAGTTCCTTACCCGCATAGGTCTCAATTTCTTTTTTCGGCTTCATCCGTGTGGTATGGACCGTACGGAGATCGGCCATCACCCGGGTGATGGTCTCTCCGGTAATAAATTGCAGCAAGTCGCACCAATGACTGCCAACATCGGCGACCGCGCGACTTTCTCCAGAGAGTGCAGGTTCGAGTCGCCAGTTCCAGTCAGTAGCTAGATAGAGCCAGTCCTGCAGGTAGGAACCGTGCAGTGTAAAAACCTCTCCCAATTCACCTTGTTGCACCATTTGCCGGGCATGCTGTATGAGGGGATAGTACCGGTAGTTGAAATCGACAGCATGGATCAGACCCGACTGTTGGGCCAATTCAACCAGTTCGCGGCTTTCTGAGGAGGTCATCGCCAGGGGCTTTTCGCTGATGACATGTTTGCCGGCCGCCAAAATGTCCTTATTGACCTGATAGTGCAAGTGATTGGGTGTGCAGTTGTGGACGACTTGCACATCTGGGTCGGCAAGCAGTTGACGGTAATCTCCGTAGGCACGATCGATCGAAAGTGCCTCGGCCTTGAGCCGGGCTAATTCTTCGTTCGCTTCCGCAACTGCGATAAAATCAATATTTCCGAGACGACGTCCTGCCTCGACGTGTGCCGGACCGATGAACCCTGTGCCAATAATACCGGCCGCTATTTTCGTTGCCATGTGTTGATTACTCTCCTCTGAGCGAATTCATCGTGCTGCCGGTCAGGGGCAAGACGATCCCTTCCGGAAATTGATCTCGAAACCGAAATTCTATCGGTTGTCAGATGCTTCTAGCAACCGGCCAGAGATCGATTTTCCCGCTGGTGGCGGCCAGTTGCTATCGCAGCGGGCGGAGAATTCCATCATCGAGTTCCAGTTGCTGCTGCATAAGATTGGCCAGTTGCGAACTATGGGTGGCCACTAGCAAGATGGTTTCTTGTTGTTGCTGAAGGTCCAGCATCAATTCAGTCACTTGTTGGCTACTCGTGCGATCAAGATTTCCTGTTGGCTCATCGGCGAGTACTAACAAGGGCTGTAGCAGCAGTGCCCGCGCGAGGGCAACTCGCTGGCGTTCCCCCCCGGACAACTCAGCGGGCCGGTGGTTTTCTCGGTCGCAGAGCCCAACCCGTTGGAGCAATTCGCGACCCCGCTCCACCACGACCGATTCCGCTTTTCCTTTGGCCACCGCCGGCAGGAGTACATTTTCCAGGACGCTGCACTGGCCAAGCAGATGGTGGTCCTGAAAGACAAAGCCGATATGCCGGTTTCTAAACTCCGCCAATTCCGGTTCATTCAGCAGGAATGGATTTTCTCCGGCAAGCGTGATTGAACCCGAGGTGGGAATTTCGAGTGTGCCAATCAGATGCAAAAGCGTACTTTTGCCCGAACCACTTGGTCCCATGATCGCCAGATTTTCTCCGCGATTTAGTTGCAGGCAAACTCCGCGGAGTACCTCAAGCGGTGCGCCGCTTGTGGGAAAGTCCTTGCAGACATGATCAACGATCAAGTCACCTGAGGCGGATGCAGACATGGATCTATTATAGAACTTTGTCCGACAGCCGCGATGCCCCGCAGGTCAACAAGACGCCAGCAGAGCGAGGGTGCCCAGTCCATAAAAAGTGTATTCGACATCCTTGCCTTCATCCCATGCGGCTCCATGAAAACCACCCTCAGCATCTGCCAACTGCTCCACGTAGGTGGCCAGTTCTGGTAGGCGGATCTGATCTTCGCTACCCAGATCCAGCAGGGTCAGCAGCCCCGTAAAACTACTCAATAAGTCGGCAATGGGAATTCGCGTGTTGGCGCGGAGTCCCCCCTCAAGGGTTTGCATGCCGGCAAAAAACTGAGCGGTTCGCTCGCGTACGTCTTCCGAGAGACGGTCGAGAATCCGCAGACTGCCGATGGCGGCTGCCGTGGGGTTGGTGCCGCTTCGCCGCATCGGTGCAAATTCGACAAAGCCCCCGTCAGGGCGTTGTTGGGAGTGTAGGAAATCTACAATCCGTTCGGGAGCAGCCGGCGATGTGTTGAGAAGTTCAAGACACAAAAGCGTCAAAAAAGTGTGGTAGGTACTGCTGCGCCCGCTGGTGGGGCCCTTTGCATAGCCCCCGTCCTCACGGTGACACGCTTCAAGAGTTGCGACGACGTGCTGCTGCCAGTCCGGCTGAGAGTCTTTCAACACATCGATTCCCGCAGAGCTTTCCAGGATCTTTGCGCTGTAGAGGAGTGAAAGAAAATCAATGACGGGCGTTTGGCCGTGGAACTGACCCCGCAAGAAGCTTGCGGCACTTTCGGCGACTGTGCCAACTAGTTTCCCGGTAATTGCCAGTCCTCGCAGAGCAAAGCTGGTGTAGTAAAGATCGCTCCCATCCTCCCGGCCCCCAAATCCACCATCCTCAAGTTGCGAGGCCTCAAGATAATGGGCATGTATTTCACGAATTTCTTCCGGCAGTCTGCCAACGCCGGTAGTGAGTCGCCATGTCAGGTCTTCCAGATAGTTCAATGTTTGCGGTCGACTTTCGGTTGTTGGGACGACCGTCATGACGAGGCTTTCGCAAGGGCATCGCGAACACGACTGGGAATTTCGATCGCTCGTGCCGGACCATCTTCCTGCAGGCGACAGCAGACGGTCGTGATCTGCCCGCTCGCTATTTGTGTCGCATCCCGCTTAAACTCATGGTGAAATGTAACACTACTGCTGCCTATGTTGAAAATCGTCACATACACCGAAACCGTTTCGTCAAACCGTAACGGCGACCGGTAATCGCAACTCGCTGCGACCCGAGGAAAACTAATCGGGCCGTCTTCGTCTTCTAGAAAAACATCCAGTCCCAGCTCACGAAGAAGTGCGTGTTCGGCCTCTTCCATGTAGTTGAAAAACACGGAAAAGTGCACAATGCCAGCGGCATCGGTGTCCCGAAATTCAATCCGCCGCAGATAACAAAAAGGCTCAATCATGAGCGAAGCCTCAAAGGCAAGCCTCAAAGACCTCGTGACTTAGTCACCCGTGTAAGGCAAGAGGGCCATGAATCGGGCTCGTTTAATAGCCTGCGATACCGCATGCTGGCTGACCGCACCGCATCCGCTTTTACGGCGACCTACAATACGGCCATGCCGGTTCGTCAATTTGGAAAGCAAATCAAGATCCTTGTAGTCGATATGGAGCGGATGCGGTCTCTGCCCATCGATAAGAATCGGATCTTTTTTGGGGGTCTTTGGTTTGGCCTTGGAACGCCGTGGCCGGCGATTTTGTGTAAATTTTGCCATAAAAATCTTGATCGAGTGCTTTTGGTTCGGAAACAAATCCAAACCGGGAGGTTACTGTTGAGAATCTTGAGTTCCCTATTCTCTACGATTTGATGGCATGCTGCAAGACGCCCTGCTATCCGTCTGCGGCCCGAAGAATTTCTCCAGGGTCTGCTCCGAGGGTGGTTTTGTCAGCAGCGAGACAGCCACCATGGCCAGCAGCGAACAGATGAAAATAGTGGCTACCGGCATGGTTTCGTAGGTCGCATTCCCGAGGGACAACGAGACGGCATAATGCGAGTCGGACCCAAAGCCAGATTTCCAGAAGAGCAGACTCCAGACCAAAATGGTGGTCAAAATTCCGGCAAATGCTCCCGCTTTGGTGAGTCGTCGCCAGTAGATGGCCGCGCAGACTAGTGGGAATAAGCTGGCGAAACCACTGAAGCACCACACGCCTAGGCCGAAGACCCCGCGTTGAGGAAACAGACTCAGTCCATAGGTGATGGCCACGATGGCGATGATGAAAATGCGGGCCAACAGGACCTGCCCACGATCGCTCACCCGGTCGCTACCGTAGTAATGGGTCACGATGTCGTTACTGAAAATCGTTCCCAGGCAAAGAAATTGACTGTCGAGCGAGGACATGATTGCGGCCAGAATTCCGGCTGCCAGCAACCCGCCCAGCAGAGGCCCGGTTTGGGTCTTAACTAAAAATGGCAGGATGGCGTTGGGGTTGGAGGGCAGGGGAGGTTTTCCCGGGATCAGGTTCGAGGTGGCCCAGATGCCAATCAATACGCAGGGAACCCAGACGACCATGATGAAGATCGGGTGGGCAACCACCGGCAATTTAAAATTGGAGGCTTTTTTGGCGGTAAGCCAGTGCTGGAATAGGTGCGGGAACATACCGACCGAGAGTGGGATGAGCAGATAGGTAAAAAATTTCATCTTGGACATCTCGATCCGCGTCAATTTATTATCCGGTACGGCCGCAGTCACCTTACGGAGGTTTTCTAGTAGTGTGTCCTCTCCCCCCAGTTTTGTTGCAATGACATGGAAGGCGAGGATGCCGAGTACCATGAAGACCACTGTCTGGAATGCATTGGCCCAGGCGGTTCCTCGCATGCCACCGAAAAAGACGTATGTGAGAACTACGAGACAAGTGATCAGCGAGCCGAGCCAATTGGGTACCCCACCATGGGTGGCGGGATTGCCGGTGGCAAATAAGTCCGGAAACGCTCCGGAGGTCATCGTTTGGATCACCGTACCACTGGCGATCACACCGATCAGGAGATAGGGAATCACCAGTCCCACAAGGATCGGAAAGAGGAGTAGGCCAATCCGGTCACTCTCGAGTCGATCCCGAAAAAATTGAATTTGGGTAGTGTATCCGTACCGGCGACCAAAGGACCAGAGTTTGATCCCGATCAAGAAAAAACAGAGTGAATGGATGATACCGCTCGAGGAGGCCAGCATCCCGTAAACCCCGATTCCGACTTTGTAGGCTTCGCCAGAGGACCCCACGAGGGCAAAGGCGGTCATGGTTGTTCCGAACAGGGACATCAGCAGCAGAAAAGGCCCGATGGAATGGCTCGCCAACAAATAATCACTTTTGGTCCCTTTAAACATCCTGCTGGCAGCCATGCCAAGACCGAGTAGCAGGAGCAGGTAAAGCCCGATAATTGTCAATTCCCCAAATCGCTCGACCATTATTTGTCACCCTCCGCCTCGGGGGGAGCGGCTTTTATGGGGTCAAGATCGGTAGGCCAGATGAGGCGGATCGCCAGAAACCAGGTGATTGCCGCGGCGAGCGAAATCCCGGCATGGTAGAGCAGTCCGCTCGGCATGAAGCCAAAGACAAGTTCTGGATTATCCCACAGCCAATTGTCCTGGTGGACAATCAGGAGCAGAACAACAAGCGACCAGATAAAGTACCGCTTCATAGCGTGGGGGTGTCTTTGATCGAGGGATTTTCGGGGGGCATCCTGCAACAAGTTATTTGCACCGGGGCATTTCGCACAAGGGGGGATGTGCGTACTGGCGCGATGTGTTTTTGCATTCAAGAAAAAAGCCCGGTCCTTGGAGCAGGACCGGGCTTCGGATGGTCAGATTTTTGTCTGATCTCAGCAGACTACTTGCTGGCTACGCCGTGCCAGATCCCAATACCGACTGCAGTACCCCAGATAGCCAGTGCTGCAACACCTCGACGCGTCAGACAACCGGCACTAGCGTGTCCACGGACGGGCGGTGAGGTACTTACGACGACCACTTGTTGGGCCGAGGGGGGAGCGGTATTCACAGCCCAGGTACGTACACTCGTGCTGGTATCACCCACTTGGATAAGCGATGCACCGGCAGGTACGCTTGCAAAGGCAAAACGCCCTTGTTCGTCGGTGATCGTCTCAACAGCGGATGATTTTTGTCCGTCTTCGAAAACAACAACGACACCCGAAATAGGCAAGCCGTTTTTATCGACGACTTGACCGTACAATTCATTCTGGCCACGTAATGCAACATCGATTGCGGGCTCGTTCGCGATCATGGGAGTCGCCGCAATCAGGCTGATTGGTTGGCCAAAGATCATCATGGCCAGTGCCAGACAAGCAATGATCTTGGTTAGCTGATTGAAGGATGTCATAGTTTGTAATCTCCGGGAAATCGGGTGTGTAATTGAGATGTGCGGGTGTGTGATTGAAGCGCAGATAGGTTTCTCTTAAAAGCAATCCACGCTATTCTTCATCGGAGTATGCCCGGAGTAAATAAAAGATAAGGCGGAGAACAGGAAAGGTTTGCCTGAACAGGAAAATTTCTGCAAACGTTAAACTTTACCAGGGAACCCTATTTCCGGAATCATGAGGATCCCCGATTGGAGACTTAGTTCGAACCCGGGAACTTCTGCGTCCAATGGGTCGGCACATCAAGTGATTACGAGGATTTCGGAGAAGACCTCAGGTTTTTTGTGATAGCGTTGCTTCTGCTAGCCACGTATCCATGTCTTGAAAGATATTACTCGCCTCGGGGTGAAAAATACGGCCGATGAGCAGGTCCGTTAAATTGCCCAGATGCTCAGGATGGGCCTTAATGAACTTTCCGAAGCTGAAACCGTCCGTGTAGAAGGCGGCGACCAGCTTACGAACCAGATTGGCCGCGACATCGAATTGCTCTGCCCAACTGCCTAACTGCGCTGCCGAAGTATCTTTGGTTCGGAGCCCTTCAATGACGCAATCCGCGGCAAGTTCACCCGTCTTTAGCGCAAAGAATACGCCGGAGGAGTAGACGGGATCGATAAATCCATAGGCATCCCCGATCAATACCCAGCCGTCCCCGGCGGCCTGACTGGATTTGTAGGAAAATTCTCTCGCGACATGGAAATCCTCAGTAGGCCGTGCTTTTCCGAGTCGCGCTTGCAGGGCAGGGCAGCGGGTGAGTTCTTCCTCAAATATCGCGGCTGGTTTACCTCGTCCCTTGAACAGGTAATCGGTGTCGCCAACGAGGCCAATACTCGTACTGCCTCCAGCGAGTGGGATGAACCAGAACCAGGACTGCTTGTCTTTGGTGTGGAGGATGATTGTGGCCCCCGCATCGATCCCACGGTCACGTTGGGCGCCCTGATAGTAATTCCAAATCGCGCCCTTTCGCATCTTGGGATCGTTGTGCCGAATGCCCAATGCGTTGGCGAGAAGAGACTGCTGCCCGGTTGCGTCAATGACGACCGAGGCGTCAATTTCCTCGTGGGTTCCCTGCGGAGAAATAATGCGGACACCGCGAGCCCGCGGGTAGTCTTTTTCGAATAGTACTTCGACAACTCGAGTCTCGTCTCGGCAGTCGGCACCCTTGGCAATTGCATTCTTAAATAACATATGATCGAATTCGCCCCGCACGACTTGCCAGGTCTGCGAACACTCCCGCTCATCATGTTGCTGAAAATAAAAGGGCGTCGACGCATGGCCCGTATAGCTCACGAACTGGACACTGTGTTTCTGCGGATGGCTGCTCGCTTTGAGCTGGTCCAGGACCCCGAGTCGCTTCAGGGGCCAATAGGTTTCGGGCATCAGCGACTCGCCGACGTGAAAACGTGGCATCTTGTCACGCTCCAGCAGGAGGGTCTTAAAGCCTGCCTCCGCGACCAGCGCCGCAGCTGCCGAACCTGCCGGGCCTGCGCCGAGAACGATACAATCAAACGAATCAGACATTTGCAAATGGGTTCCTATTAAATCGCATCCTATCCCATTTTAGGATGTTCATTTTACTTGACCAGCAAAAAATCAGCGTTCTGGAACGACAATTTCAAGCACGTCGACCGCTCTGTGGCCGCTGAGGTCAATTGCTGCTGTGCGGCCATAAGTGACATCGGATGCTTTGCATTCAAAAATATTCCTCAAATCGTCGCCAGGCACCACGCGCCAGAGCTGATCGAGATGAACACTCCGCATCACATTGTGACGCACCAAAATTCGTCCCAAGGGTCGCATTTGCTGCTCGATTTCCTTCCGGACCGCCTCGGATAAGAGGGACAAATTTACTCGCAAAATTCCGAACTGCACGACTGCACGATCTCGTTGACGGCGGAGAAGTATCTTGCGCGAGTAAGTGTTTCCCGCTACGGTCGTCTCCAGAATATCGACATCGACAATGCTCTCGTGCCGTGCCTCCATCGCCACCGTCATATGCTCTTGATGGGCAAGCATCTGCCGGTATGCCTCAGGCATCTCGGAGGCTGCGATCGGAGTCATCTCTCCCAGTGCCGCAGGATCGTTGTAG
The DNA here is from genome assembly GCA_030605285.1 of Planctomycetota bacterium. The sequence continues at coordinate 20,644 of JAUWIQ010000001.1, read as the reverse complement.
AAGAGAGAAACCAGGGCGGAAAGCTCAGACTTGCGAGGTTGCATTGGCACTTATCTGGACGACCGGCAGTTCAGGGAGGTTGGAGTTGCCTCGATATAAAACGGTATCGATCAGGTAATACAGCAAACGGCGCAAACTTTCAGGTTCGATCTTATCTGCAATTTCTTCGGCTCGCTGCTGGTATTTATCGACGAGTTGTGCGGCCTTTTGGAACACATCGGCTGCAAGATAGAGCTCACTGACACGAGCCACAAGCGTCTCCGTAGAAGGATCCTGGTCGAAGAGCGCCAAAATATTTTGCTGCGCGCTCTCCGATAGCGATTCAAGTGCTAGTGCCCAAAGTACGGTAGGCCGTTTGCCAAGAATATCGGTGCCCGCCGTAAGTTTGTTATCCGCGTCATCCGTCCAGTCTTTGAGGTCGTTCAGTATTTGAAATGCTACCCCAAGATGTCGGGCAAATTGCTTGATTGGTTTTTTGTAATCGTCCAAAGGGCCCGCGAGTCGCAGCCCAGTAAGTAGTGCAGCTTCAAAGGCGGGCGCCGTTTTGAGGGCATAGATTTTTAGTGCATCAATCGGTTTGAGTAAGCGCTGACGACCATCTCGCCACATCAGTTCGGCTCCCTGGCCTTCGGAGAGTCGCATATGGGCATCAGAAAGCACATCGAGGATTTCGGCGGCTACCTGATGGCCCAGTTGGTCTGCATCCCGGCTCACCAGTCGATAGCCGAGACCGATCAGGTAGTCGCCAATATTGATTGCGGTTGCCGTGCCATGTTGCCGATGAAGAGTTTCGCTGCCGTAGCGATAGAAATCGTCGTCTTCGATATCATCGTGTACCAGTGATGCCTTGTGGAATGTTTCGATCGACATCGCGGTGCGGCGTACGGCATCGGGAAGCTGGTTGCAATGCTCGGCTCCATCCGGAAGCGTGGCATGCCCTTCCTGCAGCGCATCGTAGGTTGCCAGGGTAATAAAGGGTCGGGAATGTTTTCCACCGCGGGCGAGAAAGTCGTAGGCAATCGCTTCAGTGCAAGCAACCGGATCCAAGTCCGCAGTCCCCTGGCCATTGACCTTCGCGAGGCGGGAATCCTCCCGCAGGCGGGGTGCAAGTCTTTCTAATTGATCGATATCGAAAAGCTCTCCCGCAGTTCTTATCAGGTGTAAGTAACTACGAGTTTGAATCTGCGGTGGTGCCTTTTGTGTCGAAATCATTTCTGTCAACCAGTCCTCATCTAAAGAGGTGTTGCGACAGTCACTCGAATGCAGCGGTACCGCCATGCAGGGGATGCCGGCGAGCAGTAACTTGTCGATTGCCTTCTCCAGAACGTTCAGGCAGGCAACTCCCACGATGGCATCCACATAACCGCCGACAATGATTTTCATCACGATTGGGGAGCCTTCCGCGACGAGGACCTTGTAGCCCAGTTCCTCAGCTTGGATACGAAAATCAGCAATGCTACAGGCACCGCATGTGCGGCAATCGAGACCGAACTCGTCGTAATCGGCCGGACAACCTTCCGCATGTTTTAGACAGTGAGGGAGTAACAATAAGCGTCGAGAATAAGGTGTTGCGGCAACCTGATCCCGCCAGAACTCCGAGGAGAGAACGACCATGGTCCAGCCGACGTACCCTTCGGACTCGCCCAGCTCCGTGAGGATGCCTCGTGCGATCGTTTCAAGTTCTTCTTTGGAGAGCGGATTGGACTTTTCCATTTGCCCGGCTGCCTTCAAACAACAAGCTTTAATCTGTTCGCGCAGGGCTCGTGTTTCGGGAACTTGTTTGAGATGGCTCGTGTTACGGCGCGCGGATCGCTTTTTGGGGGCCGCCGCGTCTGATTTGCTTGAAGTCGATACCAAGATAGAACTCATTTCTTACATGGGGGCCACATCGACGACACGATCGCGGCGGACTCTCTGGTGGAGGTCGGGTTCTGCCGAAAAGGTTTGGATGGCGCGTGCCAGTGCCGAGGTGGCAAAAACCAACGGATATAGCCTCTCATAATACCAAAGCTTCGCAAAGTACAAACCGATAGGTGAGCCGTTCTCGTGCGTATTGCGCTCAATCGCATCCGTTAACCATGCAAGTCCTTTCTGAACCATATGTTGCACCGATGGATCGCGATCGAGTCGGGGATGGCTTAGCAGTGCCTCGATTGCCAAGGCAGTTTCCTCCACACTCGACGCACGATGGGGAGTTCCCTTAGCGATATGTCGACCACTGCCTCCCCATCCCCCGCCAATGTCCTGAGCGGTCAGGAGCCAGTCGAATCCTCGTTGCGCCTCTTCGGTATCGAGTTTTCCCAAATCTCGGTAGGCCATCAATACGCGAGCCGTTCCATAGAACGGATTGATTTGTTGTGGTTGGAACTCGTTGCCAAACCAGAGTGGGATCCAGTAGCCCTTCTCACTCTGAGTCTCCCGTAGAAATTCAAGCCCACGATCAATGGCCGACACGATTTTCCCCGCGCGCAATTCACGATCAAGCGTCGGCTGGTCTTGTCGATGATCGAAATTTACATACCAGACCTGGAGTGCGCGAATTACGTGCGAGGTCAAATCCGTACCACTGCGGTCGAATGTTAGTTTACCCCAACCACGACAGAATGTGGGCCAGCCCCCATCGTCATTTTGCAGGTTGAGGAGCCAGTCGATGCCTGCGGTGGCAGCAGTCGAAATTCGTTCCGGTATGGCACCTGCTTGACAGGTCGCGTGGTGACGACCCATCGCGGAGAGGGCCAACCGGGCACCTGCAGTATCGTCAGCATCCGGTACGCCTCCGGGCAGATCGGTCCAGGACCAACCACCAGCAGTTGCCCCCGAATAGGCATGTTTGTGTAAGTGCTGCTGTGCCAGGAGCCATTGTTGGCAGTCAAGCTCGTCGAGATTTTCTTTTTCCACCGCCAGTGCGTTGACGCTGAGGCTTGTAACCCAAACTGATAAATTGCTATCGATTGACCAACTACCATCCGCGCGCACTGAATTGACAAGGAAAGCGAGTGCGGATTTAACGATGCGATGATCTGCATAGCCTGCAGACGCAAGTCCCATCGCGATAAAACTGGTCAGGGGGACGGCCTCAAGAAAACCGCCGCTGCTGGGTTGCATCGCTGCGACGATCCGTAGTGCCCTCTCAGCACATTTCTTTCGTAGATATCTGAAGACTGGGTTGAGCGGGGGAGCATGGAAAAAACGGACGAGTCCGATCGCCACGAGTGCGGGGATGGCATAACTGACAACCGGAAGACGCAAAAGTCGATGGGCCCATTGAGGCAGACAAGCCAGTTCAAATGGTAGCGCAGGAACTTTCCTCCACGGTATCAAGCCAGCGATCGCGTAGTTGGCCAGGATTGGGACGGCAAATGTTTTGTCACGACCGTAGCGGCGGCGCAATCCGCGGATGCCCTGATTTCGGTAGATATAGGCATCCATCTTTGGCAATATATTTACCGGGTTGGCCGGTACGCCGGTCAGTTGGAATGCCGCGCGGACCAGCATGGTGGTGGCGATATTCGATTCGCTGCGATCGGTGTCTCCCCAGCCACCGTCCTCATTCTGCTGCGAAGCAAGAGATCTCAACCCCGCTAAGATTAAGAGGCGTATTTGCGCCGCGGAATCTTCATCAAGGCGGTTTTTTCTCTGCGTTTCCAGTTCACAGATTGCTAGCGCACTGATTGCCGTTGCGGTAGCAAGCGGAGAACTTGAAAGTTCGCCCCTCCAGTGACCTGCTGGCGCAGCAGCCGACAAGAGATCGGCCCGAACGGTCTTGTAAGCGTTAAGAAGTCTTTCGACCATGGATGCCAGCGGTACTTAGTATGCCAGGGGTGCTTCGAAGGTTGCGATGCTGTCCGGCGCTCTGCCTGTCGTGAGGAGGGGGGCTCCATCAGTCGAGCTATCCACTGTAAACACTCGCCTCACAACTGTCGAGATAGTGGGCCTTGACATCCCTGACGGTACGCTATTTTCCTCGGTATAATCAGAACAGTTTGACAGCAGATTGAGGCCTTGCTATGGCCTTTTACGCCAGACGGCGACAACATTAAGATTTTAACCATGTACTTACAAATGGCCAAGCGTGTGTTGCTCGAGACCGACAAGCGTCTGGTCTGGAAATTTCTTTGGAATATGGGATTTAAGGGGATCCGTTCTGTGGAACGGTTCAAACGGCGACTCAAACAGGGAGAATATTTTCCACCCTTTCTTTATATTTCCATCATCAATAGTTGCAACCTGCGGTGCCAGGGTTGCTGGGTTGACGTCGCCGCTCCGCAGAAGGCGATGGAGATGGACGCGCTCGATCGGATGATCCGAGAGGCCAAGGAACTCGGCAATAGTTTCTTCGGGATTCTTGGTGGCGAGCCCTTTATGCATCCCGGACTTTTGCCTGTTCTTGCCCGCCATCCCGATGCCTATTTCCAGGTATTTACCAATGGCCACTTCATTACCGACGAAGTTGCTAAAGAGTTGCGGCGATTGGGTAACGTGACACCGCTGATCAGTGTCGAGGGTAATGAGTTTGTCAGTGATCAACGACGTGGTCGCAGTGGCGTTCTGAATAAGACGATGGAAGGACTGCACAACAGTATCAAACACAAATTGTTGACGGGGGTTGCAACAAGTGTCTGCCGGACCAATATCGATGACCTCGTCAAGGAAGCATGGGTAGACCGTCTGATCGACCTAGGTGTCATGTATGTCTGGTTTCATACCTATCGTCCCGTGGGCCCGGATGCCAATCCGGACTTAGCGCTTTCACCGCAACAGCAGCGGCGTGTGCGCCAGTTTGTTGTCGATACGCGCGCGGAGAAACCGATCGGTGTCGTCGATGCCTACTACAATCACGAAGGAGTCGCCCTTTGCCCGGCAGCGACGGGGATCTCTCACCATATCAGTCCCTGGGGAGACGTCGAGCCGTGCCCTATTGTGCAGTTTGCCACCGAGTCTATTCATGAGCCACGTTCGCTCCGGGATACTTTTATTGGTTCAGAATTTCTCAGCGACTTTCGCGAGATGGCGGCTTCATCGACACGCGGCTGCATTGTTTTAGAGCGGCCCGATTTGATCGAACAACTGGTAGAGAAGCATTCGGCGCGGGACACCACGGCTCGGGGAACGGCGTGGGCGGAACTTACGGCAATGACGCCACGCAGCAGCCAGTGGGATGAGGGGCACGAAATACCGGAGCGGAGTTTTGTCTACCGATTTGCCAAGAAACACTGGTTTAACGACTTTGATGCCTACCGAGATGGGCTTCCGCTGCGCGGCGTGCAACCGATGGAAAATTCCGAACTCGTGACGCTCGATCAGACAGGCAATGGGACTTCAGAGTGTGGGACTTCAGAGTGTGGGACTTCAGAGTGAGCGCCGCTCTGTGGGTTCAGCGGTCGCCATTCCTTCCTTAGAGGTCGAATTCGTCCAGTTGCTCGATCAGCTGATCGAGCGCATCCTTTTTCGTGTTTTCACGTTCGGGCTGTCGTCTTTCCAGCCCCACGTCATGTCCCACGGCATCGCGACCGACGAGCATCAATTGCTCGTCTCTTTCCCGAACTGCGACGTCGACCGCATCGGCCTCGGGCGCGCCAAATAGCTTCGAGAGGTCGATTTTAAGATTTTCTAAGACCTCCGCACTTCCAGCAATCGCTGGTGACTTGTGTTGCGGAAAAATGATTGCGTTTTCAGGGCAAACCCGGCTGCAGGCGGGGCAGCCTTTGCGACAATTGTCGGGTTGTTCCACCAGAATGGTGTCCGCCTGATCAACACCGTAGACACCAAACAAACAGAAGTCGATACATTCCATGCAATTCGTACATCGACTCATGTCGATTACGGGATACCACCTTCGCGCGGTCTCTTCCTCGATTACCGCCGTCTCCTGGGTCGGCAGACCGTTATTGGCCCTGCTCGCGACCGTCGCGTCACGACTTTCCACATTCCCAGGTAGTGGTTCGATCAGCCGACGCACGTGCTCCGCTGCGGGTTGTCCCTTGAGCCAGTCTGTCGGCTCAATCGTTGTGATCTTTGTTTCCTCCACAATCCGCCTGATTTCCTGCAGGTAGTCGTCTGCCAGCTTACGAACTCGCAGATCGAGACAGTAAATCCGCCGCTTGGGGATTTCCAGCGAATCGATCACACGGGGCATGGGCTCGCTATTTTGGTCCACCTCCTCTGCTTCCTCTTCATCCGGGTCGACCTCCTCAACCAAGAGGGTCGCCCCTTCTTGGCCCTGGATCTTATTGCGGTTGAGGATCCACCGTGCCGCGCGAGGATACATCCAACTCAAGACAATGATGTCGCCCGTAAGGCCCTGCAGGCAGAGCATGCCCGACCCATCCGCAGTCAGGTCGTAGAGATGGGGGATCACCGCTAACTCAACCCCGGACTCCAAGAGCAATTGGGAGACCAGATCTTCCTCAAGTTTTCGCTTGGCCGGGTGGTGACTCTGGCCCTGCGAGATGACGACCGTGATGTGATGGGCCATGGGAAAAGGAGGGCTGGTCATATCAGGGGATGTGGGCAAAGACCCACCCATACTAATTGTTTCTCCGACGATTACAACAGTCTAGCTACTACTGGTTCAATTGCCCCTTAATCGTTTTCTGCGTCACTTCCCAGACCGAGGTGAGGTGTTGCAGATAGGCACTTGCCTCGAGCAGCGCTGCCCCATCGGCCGCCAGCTCAAACAGCCAACCGTCACCATATTTATCGACGTTGATTGCAGAGGGATCCTTGAGCAATGCGCTGTTGATGCGGAGGATTTTGCCTGCCAGCGGCGCATGGAGTGAACTCTCTGCTTTGCTGCTTTCAATGTCGCCAATCTGCATTCCTTCACGGACATCCATGCCTGTGGTAATCTCCCAGTCAAGAAAATAGACGTCCTGGAGCATACGTACGGCATAGGCAGCAAAACCGAACCGCCAGCCGTCCGCATGCTCCAACGCCCACATATGGTTTTTTGCATACAGCCGATCGGTAGGAAAAATCGCTTCGAATTCACCCATCCGGAACACCAGGCTCATGTGTAACGGACCCCCTGGTGCTTTTTTTCAAAGAAGGCGGGAAGCAGGGAGTCTACGCGAAGCAGACCCGCACGAGTCAGGCGTATCTGTGGACGATCAATTTCTGCGAGACCCTTTTCGACATAATCAGACCAAACCGACTGCCAGTGGGCGAGGATATCGGTTTGAAATTTATTCTCGAAATAACGCGTGTCGAGATGACCGGTTTTCAACTGCAGAATCATTTCACGAATCAAGGCTTCCGTTTGCGTAGGACGCAGTGCCCGCTGCAGTGGCAGGCGGCTCTGCTGGAGGTCCCCGACATAATCTTCCCACTCCGGCTTGTTCTGATAGTGAACCCCCGAGATGTGGCCAAAACTGGCAATTCCAGTCGCCAGCAGATCGCTCCCCTGCCAAAGGTTGTCGCGATAGCTGAAATTTACCTTGTCCTTGTCTCGAACCATCGTGTAAGCGCTCGAAACCATGTAGCCCACATTCTCCAACTCGCGGAAGGCATAGTCGACCCATTGGCGCTTGGTGGCCCAATCCGCAACCGGCGTTTTGATTCGGTTCCCCAGAATGTCCTGCGAGTAGACCGTGTTGAAGGGCAGTTCCATCTGGTAGATCGTCACACTGTCGGGCGCAAGCTCAAGCGTGCGGCGAACACAGTCTTGCCAGTTTTCCCATGTTTCGCCCGCCATACCCGCAATCAAATCGATATTGATATGGTAAAAATCCGCCTCCTCGATCCACTCCCATGATTTGTAGACTTCGGCGGAGAGGTGGGCACGGCCATTTTCCTGGAGTATTTGATCGCTGAAATTTTCGATTCCAAGACTTAGCCTTGTCACCCCCAGTTGCTTCAAGGTCTGGATCTTGGGCTCCGAGAGGGTCCCCGGTTCACATTCAAAGGTAACCTCTTCTGCCTCGTCCCAACGGACATTCTGCTGCAGGCGTTCGACCAACCGCACCAGCTGTTTGCTGCTGAGAAATGAGGGGGTTCCACCGCCAAAATAAACGAATCGAAATGGGCGGTTCCCCATCACCGGGAGTCGACTGACGAGTTCGATTTCGCGACAGAGCGCCGCCAAGTACTCTTCGATCTGGTCGCTTTTCTTTTCCGTAAAAACTTTGAAATAACAGAACTTGCACCGTTTGCGACAAAAGGGAATGTGGAGATAAAGTCCCAGGGGAACATCGGCAGGAGGAGCCTGCATTACCGATTCGACCTCCTGCAGACTCTCCGCATCCCACTGGGAAAAGGGCGGATAGTTAGAAATAAAATAACTTCCGACTTCAGTTTTTGTTGCTTCGGTCGACATGAGCTCTGTCTAGGTGATTGGGTAGTGTGGGTCGCTGTCCGACGACTACTCCGTGCGATTTTGGCCAAAGCAGTATAAGACGCCATCATCATTGCCAATGACTAGGCGGCCTTGCGCGACCGCCGGCGAGGCATTGAAAGCGGCTCCCCCATCGTACGACCATACTTTATCCCCGGTCTCCAGATTGAGTCCATAGAGGCGACCATCCGCCGAACCGATGAACACACGATTATCGACGATCACGGGCGAAGAGTCGATGCGGCCCTTGGTTGGAAAGGACCAGTCCCGTTGACCGGAGAGGTCAATGAGTTCTACGAGCTTGTTGCGGCCGCCAATCACAATCCCGCGATCGCTTACGGCAGGACTCGACCGATACGAAGTGCGCTGACGGGAATTTTGATAGCGCCAGATAATTTTTGCCTGCCGCCAGTTCACATCAAATAGCGTCGCTCCCTCAGTGCCAAAATAGACATTGGATTCGATTACTGCAGGTGTAGAGAGTGTCGGATCTCCGATCTCGACAGTTTCCACAGAGGAGCCCGTTTCGACATCGATGACATGCAATTTGCCGTCACACCCGCAGATGAACGCGTGGTGTCCCCCCAACGTTGGCGAACACTGGATGCCGCCGCTTGCTTCGATCGTGTATTTCCAAATAATCGATCCATCACTCATTCGAAAACGGTAAAGGCTCCCATCTTGGGATCCAATGAGCACACTGTCTTTGTAGAAGTTGGGGCTCGAATTGATTTCTGCTTCGGTTTCCTGCTTCCAAAGGACATTGCCGGTCTTGGCGTCCAGACAATAAAAGATCCCATCACTGTCGCCGACAAACACGCGCCCGTTACGAACTGCCGCGGAACCAAGAAACCCCATTTCCACTTCGTGGCTCCACTTCTTGCGGCCCGTCTCGAGTTCGATTGCGTAAAACCATTTGTCGGCATCGCCCAGATAGATTGTGTCCTCGACAATAGCTGCGGTCGCGGCGAAGAGGCTGTCTTCAGTGCGGAATTCCCAGAGCAACTCGAGGTCCTCCGGCAAGGTCGAGGTGGCGACACCGGTTCCAGCCGGGTTGCCACGAAACAGAGGCCAGTCTGCACCGTCTGTAGCCGTGCGGTCTTCCTCGACCGCATGGGTCTGCAGCGGGGACTGAAGATTAGTTGCCAGAGAAAATGTCCCGACAAGCAGCACGATTGAGAAAAGCCGCTGCCAAGAAACGCCTTGTCGCGAGTTCATGATCCGGTCCTTAGAGCGCAGCCCGATAAAGTTCGTGCAAATCCTCCACCGTTACTTTACGAGGGTTGAATGTCCCCGTCCACTGTTGCGATGCCTGATCGGCCAACGTGGAGAGTTGTGTGGTATCGATATCCAGCTGCGAGAGCCGACTTTCAAGGCCCGCCCGTTCAATCAGCAGTGAGACAAAATCGGCCAGCCCAGCCGCTCCCGTGCTGGCCGGCGGGCAGCCGTTGACCTCTTGCGCAAGCGTCAGAATTTCCTCATACCAGTTTCCTGTAGCCTCTGCGTTGTAACGGATCACGTGGGGCAGCATGATCGCCACGGCTTGACCATGGACGATCTCGTAGTTGGCCGTCAGCGGGTTTGCCAATGCATGGGCAGCACCCAGCATGGAGTTTTCGATTGCCATGCCGGCAAGACAGGCACCTAGTTGCATGCCACTCCGCGGCTCCAAATCATTGGGCGCATCAAGCACCCGACTCAAGTTTCCCGAGAGGAGCCGCCACGCTTCCCGGCTGTAGGTCAGAGATACCGGATTTCGGCGTGAGGTGACATAGGTCTCCAGGGCGTGGGCGATCGCATCAATACCTGTTAGGGCAGTTAGATTGGCGGGTTGTGTTCGCGTCAACCTGGGATCTAGCACGGCAATACGAAACGCAGCGCGGCGATCTCCACAGGCCATTTTCGTGTGGGTCTGGGGGTCCGAGATCAGCGCGAAACTCTGCGCCTCGCTTCCGGTGCCGGCCGTTGTCGGTACTGCAATCATCGGCAACAGCGGCTGAGTTGCTTTGCCGACCCCCCAGTAGTCCTGCATTTTCCCCCCGCAGGAGAAGAGGAAGTTGATGCCCTTGGCACAGTCCATGGAACTTCCGCCCCCAAGTCCGACGATCAAGTCAGGTTCAAAACATTGTGCATAGACGAGTCCCGCTTCCACGTCTTTTGTGGTCGGATTTTCGTGAACGCCTGTAAACAGCTCAGTTTGCAGGCCGGCCTTCTGCAGGATTTCCAGTCCGCGCGCAGTATGTCCTACTGCGACGATTCCGGGATCGCTTACCACCAGTACCCGCCGGGCTCCCGAACCGGTTGCCAGAGAACCGAGGTCGTCGATTCGATCGATACCGAAGGCAATACGCGTTTGAGGATAGAAATCAAAAGAATTCATGAGGTCGATGTTTCCGCCGGTTTGTCCCCTTCGTCCCGTAAGACGGAGGCAAGCATTTGTTCCGTGGTTTGAAGTGCACGGCCGCGATAGAGGAACTCCACCAGGTTTCCTTCGTGGGGTTGTAGCCAATCCAGCTTGGTTGTGCTGATCGGCCCCAGGTTCAAGCGGTCGATATGCGTGGCATGGGTGAGTTGCCGTTGAAATTCCGGATTCTCGCTGATTCCACTTGCCACCAGTGTACGACCGATTGAATCGACCATCTTCTCCTCGGGGCAGCGGACCACTGCGACAAACGGGAACATATATTCCCGATGGGCAATCGCCCGGGTTGCCTTGTCACAGTGGACGACCATGGGCCGTAAATAAGCATACTCTGGGTGTTCTACTAGTCGTGGGCCAGACGCCTCACTTACATGTTCGACCCCCGCTTCGCCCAAGTCTGCCTCGATTAGGGTCCAGATTGCTGTTGCCATTTCGGGATTTGTAAATGCCGCCAATTGGGCCGCATCGTCTTCGGGAGGTAGGGCTTCAATGGGGCCGATGCGTTCCGCCAGAGCTTGGGCAATTTCCTCGGTATGACGCGATGCCCAGATACTTGAGGCGTTGATGCAACTCCGCCCGCTGTTGGCCAGCACACTCTCTACCATCAGATCGAGATAGTCTTCCCAGGCATCCACCACATCATCTCCGAGCAGGATTTTGCTGTAACCCGGACCGTGAACCTGCACTTTTGGATTTCCCTGATATTGCTCGATCGTCGGCTCGCCACCAAAGATCATGCAGCGGTCGCAATCGGCGACAACCGCCGAGCCGATGTCGGCTCCTTCTCCAGGATAGATTGCAAATACTTCGGGTGGGATTCCCGCTTCGACAAAGGCGGACATCATCCGATAGGGAGTCCAAGGTTCTAGCGAGCCCGGTTTGAGTACGAGGCCGATCTGTAGCGGGATGACAGGAAGCCAAAGCGTATGGACTCCAGGTGAGTTGGATGGCAACACGAGGCCGAGTACTGGGGATTGGGCTTGATAGCTGACGACCACCCCGCGGTCTTCGATACCAAAACCCCGGCTGAGAATATTTAAATCCAGGCCCCGCGTCAGCGCATCGAGCAATCGATCCATATGGCGGAGAACAAAGTAATTTTTTTCCATGTTACTACGGCACATATGCTCGGGCAGGCCGGTCGTAGCCGACTGGGCGTGGGCGAACTGCTCGGGTGTTTGTGTACCGTCACCGACCGGCAACGTGCCATCGCGGAAGAGTTCCGCTGCCCGCTGAACCTGCTCGATCAAGAGGGAGCAGGGAATCCCTCGAAGCAGATCGCGCGCCCTCGGTGCCTTGCGCATGTCGCGCTTCAGTAGTCCCGCCCCTGCCTGACTGATGCTTGCAATTGGTTTTCTGCTAATGAAATGCGGGATCTCATGGGACTCCAGGGACTCGTAGGGTTTGCCCCAGCGAATAATGGGTAGATTGAGCATGGCAGTGGTGGGTGTTCAGGATCTCTGGTGGGAAACAGGGAGACGAATCGCGAGTGGCAATTTTTTTTAATAGACTCCGATGGTGGTCGCAGCGGCCAGTTTTCGGAAGGGTCGTACGCCACTCACACCATCCCAGGGATATTTCTCATAGGGCGGTTCCCGTTCGCCTTCATCGCGCTCCAAAAATCCAGGAACGAAGAATTCCTTCGTCAGGGTGGTAAGTCGCACGCGACCGGTTTCTCCGTAGGCAACGATGCGGTTGGGTTCTTCAAAATCGACAACTTCCAGGACTGCCCGCGGTTGGGGAGCATAGTACGTGATCTTGTAGCCGTCCTCGGCTCGAACCGGGCGACTGCAGGCCAGACCCATCAGGGTGTTGCCATAGGTGGGTGTCATGTAGATGCCCCCCTCGGACGGACCGCCAGAGAGCAATTCCTCGGTGGCGAAACGGGTCCACTGCGGTGTGAATTCAGTACCCCCGGAAAAGATCCCGGTGATCCCGGTATCCGCAATGCTGCTGCCTTGCTGCTCGAGTGCCAATGCCAGGGCCTCGAGCAGTTTGGGGGTTGTGAACAGGCAGCGGATATCGTGGCCTGCCCCGAGAATCGTGAGTGCCTGCTCAATACAGTGCTCCTTGTACGCCTCAAGGTGTTCCATCCATCCCTTGTTGATCAGTTTGATGACCCAGCGGGGATCAAGATCGATGCAGAAGCAGACCCCGCCACGGAATTGGCAAAGGTGCTCCACGGCCAGTCGCAGGCGGCGAGGTCCTGAGGGCCCCAGCATCAGCCAATTGGAACCGCGCGGAAAATAGTTGTCGGGGAGTGTCTCGCTGAAGTGTTCGTAATCGATGCGAAAATCATCAACGACCACTCGTGATTTCGGTACCCCGGTGGTGCCGCCCGTTTCAAACACATAAACGGGAGCGTCCTCATATTCCTTGGGAACCCAGCGGCGGACGGGACCGCCACGGAGAAGTTCATCTTCAAAAGGAGGAAATTTCTTTAAATCATCGTACGTATTGATTTCGTGAAGAGGATCGAATTTCAAGACATCCTTTGCGTATTGCAGCCAAAAGGGGCAGCCGGTGGAAGGATCAAAGTGCCATTGTACGGTTTCGTGGACATGGGCATCCAGCGCGCGGCGGGCAGCCGCGACGGACTCTTCCGTGGCGCGATCCAGATTCGTTTCAGACTCGGGCATGTTGGTCCACAGACAGATTTGACGCGCCCTGACCGCTAGCGCAAAAACCCAGGAAATGGCGGAACAACCGATTTGCTAAGATAGCCCCTGGGGGCCTGAAAGTCGAGAGGCCCGTGGCAACCGTTGGTGTCAATCCTGTCGGGCCGGATCGTTCGTCTGGCCCAACTGCGAGAGCATCTGCAGCACACCATTTAAGTGTGCGAGTCGGGGACCGAACCGATCGACAAACTCATTGAACACAAATTCACCATCGCCCATGGCATCCGCGTTCTCCTCCACCTCTAGCGTTAGGTTATGAAGGAACTCGGCTTGCACCCCGGCAAGGGCCTCTGCAGCTCGTTTGCAATTTCGCGCTAATCCGGGGTTCGCCTGTCGCCACTTCTGCAGCTCGTCGCCACGCTGCCGCTGATTGGCCAAAGCATTTGCAACGACGTCCTCAAGCAAATCGTTGTTGCGATCGAGCGCGGCAAGAATCTGATGAAGTAACTCCGTTTGTTCATGCTCGTGGCGGTGCGGCTTCAACGCCGATTCGCCTTGCGCACTGGCTGTAATATCGATCTGAGAAAACAACGGAGAGGCTTGCTGAGGATCTCTAGACATAGAACCTGATTCTCCACGCGTCGGAGCAAACTGCCGGTTGGTCGGCGAATCGCTGGTTAGGGGAGTGGTATGTCGGTAACCCAGGTGGGTGTGCGATGCAAATTCACTTTCGATTCTAGCCGCTCTTTCCGTCCGTGTCGAGCAGTTACTGAACTTGTTCTCGAACTGAGAATGGTGGGTCTGCGAATTCGCCAAACCGGGGGATGATCCCGGTTAAAGTCTCGACCCCGGGGAATCCGATCCAACCACGGGGGAGGCCCCAAAACCCCCGAAATCTGATCCCTTTCTCTCCTCATCGAAGTTGCGGCGGACATTGGATGTCCCGTGCCAACACTAAAATATCAAACGCTTTAGGGTTCCTGTCTGTCGTCAGGGATACTGAGTCCTCTCGAATCGGCGGTCTTTTATTGATCAATGCTAGCGGTCGACCTTTGGAATTCCATTGCACGGCACCCGTCAAGCCGAATCGCGCCCAGGAGATTCTCTATGGGCCTACCCTCGAAGAGTATCTCTGCGGGGAGCAGATTGGCCATGTCCTCCACGCAGAAATCAAAGTGACTCTCGATCTGCTGCTCACGGATGTCCCGGAAATGCTCGTCTTACGCCACCTCATCGGGCAACCGTTGGTCCTCATCCGCGACGGCCGTGAAGCATCGGGTGAGCCGGGCAAGAACGGCGGCGACGATCTGGCTCAGTTAGTGCGTCTCGAGCGGGACGGCATCACGATGGCAACCCGTTTTGAATATGAGCAGGATCTTGCCCTCGCTAGCGAAATGATCGACTCGTTGGAAACCTCTCTCGATCTACGAGAACCCTTTACCCGGATCCATGAAGCGATTCATGAAGCACAGGGTGGCATCCGGAAGCAAACGGCGGCCTGAGTCGTCCCTTGAGGAGAGAGGATGTCCGAAGCAAGAAAATCCCAGCCTGTGCATCCCTTGAACAGTCCCCTCGTCAGGGCCCCGGATCGTTCCATCGATGTGCCTATTTACCGGACGGGTTGGCAAACAGCACTGAACCGTCTGCCAACAGTCGTGGTCAAATCAGTTCGAGGAGACCTTCCGCGTCCAGGCGTTGTTTCGCTGAATCTAAGGAGTGCGAAGCCGGCAATTCGTAGCTTCTGTTTTCCCCAGCCGGATACGGTTCACCGACCGGCGCCGAAGCTTGAAAGGCCTCAATCTCGGTGTGGTATGCGTGGCGGCTTCAACAGCAAGACCCGCATGACCCCACCAGTGGACGTTGTAAAACTTGAGGAACGGCTATGGTATTTACTGCAACCTTCTCTGGAGGAGTTGTTGGCGGGCGGTTCGCTATCGCTGCCATTCCATCCTTTTCCCTATCAATTCGCGGGCGTGGCTTTTCTGTTTCCTCGCTATGCCGCCGTGCTGGCGGACGAGATGGGTTTGGGCAAAACAATGCAGGCGATTACCGCACTCCGATTATTACTCCATGCGGGGCAAGTTCGCCGTACTCTGCTCATTTGCCCCAAGCCTCTGGTGACGAACTGGCAGCGCGAATTTGAGCTCTGGGCACCCGAAATTCCACTCAGCGTGATCGGTGGCAACGCTTTGAGTCGTGCCTGGAAGTGGCAGCTTCCCCAAACGGTTGTCACGATTGCAAATTATGAGTTGGTCCAACGCGATCAAGATCTGATTGCCCGCAATACGGACGGCTACGATCTGGTAGTGCTCGATGAAGCACAACGCATCAAAAATCGTAATGGAGCGACCGCCGAAGCCGTGCGATCGGTTTCTCGTCGTCGCAGTTGGGCATTGACCGGTACGCCGGTGGAAAACAGTGTCGAGGATTTGGTGGGAATCTTTGAATTTATTGCCCCGGGACATCTCAGTTCGGGCATGCGACCCTCCCGGATGGCCCGCAGCGTGAAGGACTATGTGTTGAGAAGGACGAAGGATCAAGTCCTCACCGACTTACCACCTAAACTTGTCCGGGATGCGGTCATCGATTTGACGGTTTCCCAGCGGCGAACCTATCGCAAGGCGGAAGAGGAAGGGACCATCCGCTTGACGGCAATGGGGGCAGGCGCAACGGTCACTCACGTCTTTGAACTCATTCTGCGTCTCAAGCAGATTTGCAACTTTGACCCGGTAACCGGTGAGAGTGCCAAAGCGGATCGTTTGATTGCGGAATTGGAAGAAATCACAGCAAGCGGCAAAAAGGCGATCATCTTCAGTCAATATGTGGCGACGATTGAGGAGCTCGCTGGCAGACTGTCGAGGTTTGATCCTCTTGAATACCACGGCAAGGTTTCGAACCAGTACCGAGAGGAGGTCCTTCGACAGTTTCGCGAAGAGCAGAGCAAGCGCGTGATTTTGATGAGCTACGGAGCGGGCAGTGTGGGGCTTAATTTGCAGAATGCGGGTTATGTCTTCTTGTTTGACCGCTGGTGGAATCCTGCGGTTGAGGATCAGGCGATCAATCGTGCGCATCGGATCGGTGTCACAGGACCGGTGACCGTCACCCGTTTTTTGTCGCAGAGTACCATTGAGGAACGCATCAATGAAATCCTCATAGAAAAACGGGAGCTCTTCGATACAATTTTTTCTGCGCAGGGTCAGGCACCTAAAAATACGGGGCTTTCTCAAAGAGAGATCTTTGGGCTCTTCAATTTGCACTCACCGCAGGGGCCGATTTCTGGCTCTGCCTGATATGCGGTGCCGGAGCTCATCTTTTGGCTGCTGGTCGAGAGTTTTCTTAAGTCGGCATCAGGCTGCCGGCGCCTGAGCCGAGGGCACCATCTTTTCGTCGCATGGCGTACCTGTCTAGAATGACGGGACTCCAGTCTACCTGGTGCCTTTTCTACTCGGAGCCAAAATGCCATCCCCCAGTTACGCCAACGATGTCCTGATCGTCGGTGCCGCCCAGGCGGGCACCGAGGCGGCGCGGGCCGCTGCGCGTTTAGGGGCGCGGACTGCACTGTTAACGACCCGTCTGGAGAGCGTTGCCCAAATGAGTTGCAATCCTGCGATCGGTGGCGTGGCGAAGGGGCAGATTGTCCGCGAGATCGATGCACTCGGTGGTACGATGGGGCGGGCGATCGACGCGACGGGAATTCAGTTTCGGCTACTCAACCGTCGCAAGGGACCGGCCATGCACAGTCCTCGAGCGCAAGCGGACAAGCTGGCCTACCAGCAATTTGTAAAGCTTGTGGTGGAACAGCAGGAAAATCTGGACCTCCGTCAGGAGGTCGTCGAAGATCTGCTCGTGGAAGAGACAGCGGGTAAGCGCCGGGTCGTCGGAGTTCGGGGCTCGGGTGACATCGTCTACCGTGCCCGCGCTGTTTGTCTCACGACCGGAACTTTTTTGCGGGCCCTGATGCATACGGGTGAGGTGAAGACGGTCGGAGGTCGGGCAGGGGAGGGGACGACCACGGGCATCAGTGGAGCCCTGCATCGTCTGGGCTTCAAGACGGCGAGATTTAAGACCGGTACCCCACCCCGACTGAACGGGCGTACGATCGACTATGCTCCCATGGAACTTCAACCGGGTGATGCGGATCCTCAGCCCTTTTCTTTTTTGACTGCTCAGGTGACCGAGGATCAATTGCCTTGTTACATCACGCACACGAACGAGCAAGTCCACGATTTGATTCGCGAGAATCTTTCCCGGGCACCGATGTACACCGGTCAGATCCGTGGTAGTGGGCCAAGGTACTGTCCCTCGATTGAGGACAAAGTGGTACGGTTTGCCGATAAGGACCGCCATCAGTTGTTTCTTGAACCGGAGGGCCGCCGGACTCGCGAAATCTATGTGAACGGAATTTCAACGAGCCTGCCGCGCGATGTCCAAGATGAGATTTTCCGCCGGATACCGGGTCTCGAGAAGGCGCAGATTATGCGCTACGGATACGCGGTGGAATACGATTACTGTCCGCCCGAGCAATTACGGTCCTCGCTGGAGACTCGGGAGTTGAATGGCCTTTACTTTGCGGGTCAGATCAACGGGACTACCGGTTATGAGGAGGCGGCTGCTCAGGGACTCGTTGCCGGGGCCAATGCCGCACTTTCACTCCGGGGAGATCCGCCACTCACCCTGCCACGCGATCAGAGTTACATCGGTGTCCTCGTGGACGATTTAGTAACCTGTGGTGTGGATGAACCCTATCGGATGTTCACCAGCCGCGCTGAATACCGCTTGCTGCTCCGTCAGGACAATGCGGACCGACGGCTCACACCGCTCGGCGCTCGCTTGGGACTGGCGGATGGCCAGCGGTTTGCGCGGGTAGAAAAAAAGGAAGCGGCAATCGATGCCGCCAAAAAAATACTTGCAGGGCACCGGACCGAGGGAATGACGCTGACCAAGTTTCTTCGCCGCGCGGAAATAAGCTGGGAGAATCTCGTGGAGCGACAGCCGCAATTGGCCGAGATTACCTCAGAGATTGCCCAGCAGGTGACTTACGACACGAAGTACGCACCCTACATAGAACGCCAGGCCTCTGAAGTGGCCCGCCAGCATCGGCTGGCCAAAAAGGGAATTCCCGACGATTTTGACTATTAGGCAATCGGACCGTTGCGGAATGAAGCCAAAGAAAAATTATCGCAACTTCGGCCCGGGACCCTTGCTCAGGCGGGTCGCATTAGCGGGATCACGCCAGCCGACCTCGTACTGCTGAGGGTGCACCTGGAGGGTGGCCGCATGAACCGTGCCGAATAGACTGCGCGGGCCGAGGCTTTTCTCACCGCTGACGGCACTCGCGGTCCAATATTGCCGAGAATTCGTGAGCTTGAAACCCGGACACATAAGTGTCGGTGATTGATAGCATGGAAACTCTGGGAGTTGTGTTGATGCATTGGTAAAACACCATGTGTAAATTGACTGCGCTGAATAGATTGACATTGACGAATTAGAGACGATCGCTACAATCTAGGGTGTATGGCAGTTCTGGAAAATTGGGAACTGCGTTGCTTCTGCATAAGTGCTATTGGTTCATCAGCACTTGGGAAGTTTAGGGGTTCTTGTCTTCTCTTGTTGGGATTGGAGGTTCGAAATCATCAGGTTTGGCATGGAAGATTAGGAGCCTTTGTGACTTTATTCAAGATACAAAGTTCTGCCCGGTGATCCGCCCAGACGGCAAAAATGCTAGGAAGGTAGATGAAATAATATGAAAACTGTTTTCACGACGGGAGAGGCGGCCAAGATCTGTAAGGTGAGTCAGCAGACCGTGATTCGCTGTTTTGACTCCGGGCAGCTGAAGGGATTTCGAGTACCGGGAAGCCGCTTTCGGCGGATTCCCCGTGAACATCTCTTTGCCTTCATGCGGGAAAATGGCATCCCGACCGATGCCCTGGAGAGTGGCAAACGGAAGATCCTGGTGGTAGACGACGACGTGGAACTGGTGGAATTGATCACCGATGTCCTCGATCGCGATGGTCGATTTGAAGTCCGCAGCGCAAATAACGGTTTTGACGCGGGCATGATGGTCAAGGATTACAAGCCGGATTTGATTGTTCTGGATGTCATGTTGCCCGATATCAACGGCAAAGAAGTTTGTCAGCGAGTTCGTAACGACAAGACGATGGACAGTGTGCAAATCATTTGTATCTCGGGGATGGTCGAGGACGACAAGGTCGATGGTTTGAGGCAGGCAGGCGCGAATGACTTCATGCGCAAGCCTTTCGAAGTGGACCGGCTTATCGAGCGTATCTGTCAGTTGTTAGAGATTGAGACGGCTGCCACGACATAGCTTTGAGTCGACATAGCTTTGAGTCGACATAGCTTTGAGTCGACATAGCTTTGAGTCTCCCGGAAGATTGTTGCACCTACACGAGTGTGCCCGTTGGATCTCGTGGGTCGGCTGCATTGTAAAGAGGCAGGAGGCCTGAATCCCGATGCGCTCTTTACCTAATTCTTCTCCGCTCTTGTCGGCTGACCGCTTACCGTTGGCCGCTGGTTCTGCCGCGATTCTTGTTGAAGCTTTACTGACCGATACGACCGACCTGCGGACTGAAATTGTTGTGCGGGCACTGCGATACGATCCGGCCCTCGTCTTGTGGGGTCTCTGCCACCTTGATCGGCCACACACTTCAGTGGCAGCCACCCTTGATCGATTGGCCACCCAATTTGATGATCGATTACCAGAATTTCTTGTTGGTAGTCCGGTAGCAGTACGTAGTACCGTGGCGATGGAACCGCGGAACCAGGACACCTCGGCACGTCTGGCAGTGGACTCGGTACAGGTCGCGGAGCGGGCCGCTCGGCTTGCAGATGCGGAGCACGAAACGATTGCAGAAGCGGCCTATCTTTTGGGACTACTCCACAATCTGCCGGCGTGGCTTTCGGTTTTTGATCCCGAGGCACCGAAAAATCCGCTACCAAAAACGGTCGAGGAGTTGTTGGATGTTTTGCGCCCGTATCTGGGGCCGCTGGAGAGCCAATCGACTCAAATGGCGGGAGAATATGTTGTCGCTGCGGTTTGCGGACATGTCGGGGCGGGCGAAGTTCCCGCAGAGGGCGTGGGAGGTGAAACAGAGTCTGCCGTCCGCCAACATTGGGCCCCCAACATCCATTTGTCGGAACAGCTGATGCCGCTTGCGCAGCGGTTACGGCGGCTTGACCAATTGGAATCTGAATTTACAGCAGCCGTCGAGGAAGACAAACTCAAAGCAATGTATAAGTTGGCTGCTGGTGCTG
>JAUWIQ010000458.1 GCA_030605285.1 Planctomycetota bacterium | reverse complement strand
GGGCCAGGAAAACAAAACCATACGCAAAGCCCTTGGCCTCAAAGCCATCCGCAACCCACTCGCCCGCCATGTGAAAGTAGGTATTGAGGGTAAGGAGCAAAGCGGCCGAGACGATTGCAAATCCGAGCGGTAGCGACATCGCGCGTGAAATTTTCTGCCAGCCGTAGGCAAGCAGCCCGCAAGTGACGAGGCGGCCCACCCAGGCTACCGCCGGAAGTGGCAGGAAAAGAGTCAGCCAGCCGAAGACCCAGTAAAAAACGGTATGTACATCCGCCGTTTGCAGAAAGAAGTCCTGGTTGCACCAGGCGGGATCCCAGTAGTGCTTGGCCTTGGCAAGATAATTGGGTTCGTTGATTTCCGGTACCAGAGTTCCTGCAAAAACAACGAATACAACCAAGACAAGTAAAAACTCCAGCACAAGGCCGGTCCGCGTTGCTTGAAGAGGAGAGGACATGCAAAGGGAGGAAATATTATTCGGTTGAATTTGCGGACGTGCGCAACTTGTATTCCCTCGATAGGGGTGCAAGTCAAATCAAGACGATTTCCCGGCTCCGCTTGCGAGCCACCGGCACTGCTTTTTTCAGCCTCGATTCTAGCCCTGCTAAACCTCACTGGCCAGATGCGTTTCCGGATTCCGATTTGTGCCGGTCCTCTTGCGTCTCGACAGTCTACCTTTATGCTTGAGGGTGCTTGTTATTCCTGTACCCCGCGAGCGGTTATCAACACTGTGGATGCGAAACTGAGAGATTTATTTGACAGCCATCTTGAACGCGTTCTCGCAGCGATGCCGCAACGGGTCCACGATTTACTTGCCGAGGTTCCCCTGTTTGTCGAAGACTATCCATCCGATGAGGTCCTGGAGAATTTTAAATTAAACAATCGCACACAGCTTTGCGGTATCTACACAGGAGTTCCCCTCGATGAGCGGACGGCAAGCGAGTTGCCCATCCTGCCCGATGTGGTGACCATTTTCCGTGAGGGCATTATCTGTCACGCGGCCACTCCCGACGGAAATTTGTCTGAGGAGGAATTGCGCAGGCAGATCCGCATCACGCTGCTGCACGAATTGGGGCACCATCATGGAATGGATGAAGAAGAATTAAGGTTGTTAGGTTACGATTAGCGACTCTCCCTGGGGGGTGGACTTGTCCGTCAGGCGGTAGCGACCGTATCATGTTGCGGGGCTTCCACCCGAATCAAACCAAGTGAGAGGACATCGTGAAAAAATCGCCCGGTGCGCTTCTCCGCGAGGCCGTGAGGGGTGCGACGATTCAGGTTCCCGGCGCCCCCTTCGCACTGGCGGCTCGGCTCGCCGAACGCGAGGGGTACTCGGCAGTTTATCTTTCGGGGGCGGCGCTTTCAGCCGCTACACTGGCGGTGCCCGATGTCGGGGTTTTTACGTTGGACGATCTTGTCAGCCAGACAAAACGTTTCTGCCGCGCGACCCCGCTTCCTGTTTTGGTCGATGCCGATACCGGATTTGACGATGTGGCGCGGTGCGTTGCGGCCCTCGAGTCGGCTGGGGCTGCGGCCCTGCAATTGGAGGATCAGGCCTTTCCAAAACGATGTGGGCATCTGGAGGGCAAGTCGTTGATAACGACCGAGCAGATGTGTGAAAAAATCGCTGGCGCTGCGGCGGCCCGTCAAGACGGCGATTTGGTGCTGATTGCGCGGACCGATGCCCGCGGTACCGACGACTTGGATACCGCAATTGAACGTGCGCGGCGGTACCTGGAAGCGGGGGCCGACTGGATTTTTCCGGAAGCACTACAGAACAAAGAGGAATTTGAGCGGTTTGCCGACGAGATCGATGCGCCGCTACTCGCCAATATGACCGAGTTTGGCGCGGGGCCCCTGCTGACCCTCGACGAACTTGCCGAGATTGGTTTCGCCGTGGTTCTCTATCCCGTCACCCTGCTACGGATTGCGATGAAGGCGATGGAGGCGGCACTCGGCGTGATTGGCGATGAAGGAAGTCAGCAGGAGTTGCTCGATTTGATGCAGACGCGCAGTGAGCTTTACGATCTTCTTGACTACGACCCCGAAACGTTTAAGGCATGATTTACCAAGAGTGGCACTTCGTCGTGATGCCATCAGACAATCGATATTAATTTGAATTGAAGGGAGTGCGATGAGCGAGCCAATTTATCATCCCGGATTGGAAGGGGTTATTGCTGGGGAGACCGCGATCAGCACGATTGCGGGAGGACTGGGGCTCCGCTACCGCGGATACGCGATTGAAGATCTCGCCCAGGAAGCCAGCTTCGAGGAGGTGGCTTACCTTATCCTGCATGGTGAGTTGCCCTCGGTTGATCAATTAAACGATTTTCGCGCACGGCTGATTGAGAACGCCCCGGTCAGCGATGGTATTCTTAAATTCCTCCGTACGGTTCCGCGTGCGACTCCGATTATGGAGTTTCTCCGCACGGGTGCCAGTGCGTTGGCCCATTGGGATAGTGAAGCGGAAGACACAAGCCACGATGCGCAGTTGCGCAAAGCGGAGCGACTGTTGGCAAAACTGCCCACGATCATGGCTGCCCACCGCCGCCTGCAACAGTCGAAGGAGCCGGTGCCACCCGACCCCAAAAAATCGTTTGCTGCAAACATTCTCTGGATGCTGAAACGGAAGGAGCCGTCCAAGACGCTCGAGCGGGCGATGGACATCTCCCTGACGCTCTACGCCGAACACGAGTTCAATGCATCGACCTTTACCGCGCGGGTGATCACCTCGACGCTCTCCGACCTCCACTCCTCGGTTGCAGGGGCAATTGGCGCTCTGAAAGGACCGCTGCATG
>JAUWIQ010000409.1 GCA_030605285.1 Planctomycetota bacterium | reverse complement strand
GTCCGTTGCCGACATCATTGCCTGGTGTCGAGCCCACGACGGTCCGTAGGTTCGCTCGTTGACTGCCAGGAGTAAGGGAACGTTGGAGCGAGCGATGGTGAATCAATCAACGATGCAGCTGCGGGGAGTTCCCCCCAACAAGGGTCTCTACGATTCGGCCTACGAGCACGATTCCTGTGGCGTAGGTTTTGTGGCCCATGTGCGCGGCAAGCGCAGCCATCAGATTATCCAAGATGCCGAGGAAATCCTCCGCAACATGGACCATCGAGGCGCCTGCGGTTGTGAGCCCAATACGGGCGACGGGGCGGGTATTCTGACCGCACTGCCGCATGAATTCCTCGCAAAAGTGGTGCAAGAAGATTTGGGCATCGATTTGCCTGCGGCGGGCAGGTTTGCCGCGGGCAACATCTTCCTGCCCACAGGGGACTCGGAGCGGCAGCACTGCAAACAGCTTGTGGAAGAGATTATTGCCGAGCAGAGACAACTTTTTCTCGGCTGGCGCAAAGTGCCGGCGGAGACCGAAAAGGCAGATATTGGCCCCACGGCGCGCCTGTCGGAGCCGGTGATCGAGCAACTGGTGGTGGCGGCTGCGGACGATATTTCCGAAGACGAGTTCGAGCGGCAGCTGTATCTGATTCGTAAGCAGGCAAGCCACGCCCTGCGTGGAGACCCCGCGCTGAACCAAGGCGACATGTTTTATGTCTGTTCACTTTCGAGCAAGGTGATCATCTACAAGGGAATGTTGGCCACCTACCAACTGGTTACCTATTTTCCGGATTTGGCCGATCCGCTCTACACCAGCCATCTGGCCATGGTCCACTCGCGGTTTTCTACCAATACCTTCCCTTCCTGGGATCGCGCGCAGCCCTGCCGTTTCATGAGTCACACTGGCGAAATCAACACGCTGCGTGGCAACATGAATTGGATGCAAGCGCGTGAGGGTGTGGTCGAGACGCCCTTGTTCGGCGACGAACTCAGCAAGTTGTTCCCGGTGATCGAGCCCGATTGCAGCGATTCGGGTACGTTCGACAATGTCCTCGAATTCTTGCTCATGACGGGCCGCACGCTACAGGAAGCGGTGATGATGATGATCCCCGAGGCCTGGCAGAATCATGAGTCGATGCCGGTCGATAAGCGGAGCTTTTATGAATATCACGCTTGCCTGATGGAACCGTGGGATGGCCCCGCATCGATTGCCTTTACGGACGGTCACTACATTGGTGCCGTACTCGATCGGAACGGACTACGGCCCTCGCGCTACTACCTGACACACGATGACCGGGTGATTATGGCAAGCGAAGTGGGTGTGCTGAAGGTGGCTCCCGAAAATGTCAAAGCCAAGGGCCGCTTGCAACCGGGCCGGATGTTCCTTGTCGATTTTGAGCAGGGACGACTTGTTCCGGATGAAGAATTGAAACACGACTTTGCCCGGCGGCGGCCTTACGGCGAGTGGCTGAAGCAGCAGCGGATGGAACTCGATGAGTTCGAACCGCAGCACCCGCAGGGATATGTGGGCGAGACCCTGGTTCAGCGGATGCGGGCCTTCGGGTACACCATTGAAACGATGCAATTCATGTTACTGCCGCTGGTCCGTGAACTCCGCGATCCGGTCGGTTCCATGGGCAACGATTCGGCGCTTGCCTGTTTGAGCGACGAGCCGCGGATGCTCTACGACTATTTCAAGCAACTCTTTGCGCAGGTTACGAACCCGGCGATCGATTCGATTCGTGAAGAAGTCGTGATGTCGCTCGAGTGCGCCATTGGCCCAGAGCAAAACCTGCTGGAAACGACCGAGCGGCATTGCCATCGCTTGCGGATCCCGCACCCGATCCTTTCCAACGAACAACTAGCGGGCCTCAAGGAACTCTCCCACCGCGGTTGGAAGTCGCAGACGATCGATATCACCTGGCCGCGCATTGAGGGCGTAGACGGATTGCCTGCGGCGCTCGATCGTATTTGTGCGGAGGCCGAGCGGGCGATCGACGAGGGGTTCAGTCTGATTATCCTCTCCGACCGGGCAATCTCCAGCGATCGCGTTCCGGTGAGCGCACTGATCGCAACCGGTGCGGTCCACCACTATCTTGTCCGCAGAGTGATGCGGACACGGATCGGGATTGTGGTTGAAACGGGCGAAGCCCGCGAAGTCCACCACCATTGTTTGCTGATTGGATACGGTGCGGATGGAATCAATCCGTATCTGGCATTTGAGTCACTCTGGAAATGTCGCCGCGAGGGTCTGATTGAGCCCTCGTCGGCAGCCAGGGCTCCGGATGACACCGCCAGCATTCATCCCGTCGAATTGACGCGCGAAGATCAGGATCTGGTGGCTGCCTACCGCAAGGGAGTCGCCAAGGGGATGCTCAAGGTGATGGCAAAAATGGGCATCTCCACCCTGCAAAGCTACAAGGGAGCGCAGATCTTTGAGGCCGTCGGGCTCCGGGATGAAGTGATTGACCGCTGCTTTGTGGGGACCGCCAGTCGCATCCAGGGAGTCGACTTTTCTGTGATCGCAGAGGAATTACTGCGGCGTCACGCGCTGGGATACATGGCCGACGTTGCGGATCAGGTCTCCTCATTGCCCAACCCGGGCGAGTTCCACTGGCGGGCTGAGGGGGAACGGCATGCCTGGGACCCGCAGGCGATCACCGATTTGCAGGTGGCCGCGCGGACCAATGGCCACGAGGCCTACCAGCGGTTTGCCGAGCGACTCAACTACGATGCCCGGGCGCGGTGCACATTGCGGGGGTTATTGCAGTTCAAGCCTTCGACGCAGTCGATTCCTCTCGAAGAGGTCCAGCCGGCGGCAGAAATCGTCAAGCGGTTTTGTACCGGTGCGATGAGTTTCGGTTCGATTTCTGCCGAAGCCCATTAGACGTTGGCGATCGCGATGAACCGGCTCGGTGGCAAAAGCAACACGGGAGAAGGGGGAGAAGATCCGGCGCGGTTCGAGCCGCTCCCCAATGGAGATTCCAAGCGATCGGCGATCAAGCAGGTTGCCT
>JAUWIQ010000295.1 GCA_030605285.1 Planctomycetota bacterium | reverse complement strand
GGGTGATTCGCTCGATCTGGAGCAACTGGTGGTCTGGCTCAGCGAGATCGGCCTGCATCGCACTTCAGCGGTTGAATTGCCGGGCGAATTCGCACTCCGCGGGGGGCTACTCGATATTTTTGCCGTCGATCTGCTCCATCCTGTCCGCGTGGAAACCTTCGGCCCGCAGATCGAGTCGATCCGGCAATTCTCCGTGACCAGCCAACGAAGCCTGCGAGAGCAAGCATCTATCGAGATCACCACGCTCTCTGCGGAGACGGACTCTGCGCACGACCTGACCGCATACCTCCCCTCGAAAAGTTTGCTGCTGCTGCTCGAGCCAGACCAGTTGGGTGAGCAGGCCCGACATTATCTGGAGCGAACCGAGGCCCCCGAAAAACACCTCAGTTACCAGCAGCTACTGCAGCGTGCCGCCCGCTTTCGCATCGTGACTGCTGAATCGGTCGCGACGACACGCGACGAGCAGAGCTTGAGCTTGCCTTTTCAATCCATTGAGCGTTTCACCGGCGACATCCAACGCGTGCGCGACGAATTGGAGCGGTGCATCGGTGAGGAGACCGTAGAGATCATCTGTTCCACCGCAGCGGAATGCGAGCGGGTAGGGGAAATCCTTGCCGAGACCGAAATCGCCCGCACCCAAAGACTCCATTTACTACTGGGGCAACTGCATGCCGGTTTTCGCATGCCCAAGGCCGCCAGGGTGGTGATCAGCAGCGACGAACTCTTTAACCGACGAGAAATCAGGCGGACCGCAACCCGACAACTCAGCCGCGTCATCGACAGTTTTACGGATCTCCGTGTGGGCAACCTGGTCGTACATCTCGCCCACGGTATCGGTCGCTATCAGGGCCTCGAACTATTGGACCGGGAAAATCTGGTCGAGGACCATTTGAAATTGGAATTTGCCGGCGGCACGAAAATTTATGTGCCGGCTTCCCGGATCGGCCTCGTACAAAAGTACGTCGGCGGAACAAAGACACGGCCTCGGCTGGCGCGAATTGGTGGTCAACGGTGGCTTCGACAAAAAAAACAGGCAGAAGCGGCAGTCACCGACATGGCCGTGGAAATGCTCGATGTCCAGGCCCGGCGCAAGGCACGTCAGGGCATCTGCTTTCCGGAAGACAGTCATTGGCAACGGGAATTCGATGCGTCGTTCCCGTACCAGGAAACGGCGGACCAACTCGCGGCGTCTGCGGCGATCAAGACGGACATGTGTCAATTGCGACCGATGGACCGTCTGCTCTGCGGCGATGTCGGTTTTGGCAAGACGGAAATTGCCATTCGGGCGGCCTTCAAGGCAGTCGATGCGGGATTTCAGGTTGCGATGCTAGTTCCCACCACGGTTCTCACCTCCCAACATCTGAAAACATTTCAGAGTCGGATGGCCGAGTTCCCGATCGAAGTCGCGGCGCTCAGTCGCTTCATCACCCGCAAACAACAGACCGCCACCATCGCACAGCTTACCGCCGGAAACATCGATATCGTCATCGGCACCCACCGTCTCGTCCAAGAGGACGTAAAATTTCAGAACCTGGGTCTGATCATCATTGACGAAGAGCAGCGTTTTGGTGTCGAGATCAAAGAACGCCTCAAAGCGGTCCGGAAGACGGTGGACGTCCTGACCCTGACGGCGACACCGATCCCGCGGACCCTGCATCTCTCCTTACTCGGTGCACGAGACATCTCCAACCTGGAAACCCCGCCGGAAGATCGCACGGCCGTGGAAACCCGAGTGACCCGGTTTGACGCCGAAGTGATTCGCCATGCCATCCTTCGCGAACTCAACCGCAATGGCCAGATCTTTTTCGTACACAATCGTGTGCAGGATATCGAACGTGTTGCCGTGCGGTTGCGAGAAATCGTTCCCGAAGCCCGGATTCAAATCGGCCATGGTCAAATGCCAGAAAATAGGCTCTCGCAGGTGATGGTCGATTTTGTCGCCCACCGCTTTGATCTTCTGCTGGCGACAACCATCGTGGAGAGCGGTCTCGATATTCCCAACGCAAATACCATCTTCATCGACGAATCGGACCGCTATGGTCTGGCCGACCTGCACCAGTTGCGGGGCCGGGTGGGCCGTTACAAACATCGGGCATACTGTTATCTGCTACTCGACGAAAAAAAACACCTCTCGCCCACGGCAGCCAAGCGACTCCGAGCCATCGAGGAATACAGTGAGCTGGGCGCCGGTTTCGCCATTGCGATGCGCGATTTGGAGGTTCGAGGGGCAGGCAACATCCTGGGGACCCAGCAGAGCGGGCATATCGCCGCAGTCGGCTATGAGCTTTACTGTCAGTTGCTCGATCAAGCCGTTCGTAAACTCCGCCGTGAGGCACCCGCCGAGATCCTTGAAGTCGACATCGATCTGCCGGGCGAAGCCTATCTACCCGACCGCTACATCCCCGAACTGAAGGCCAAAATCGATCTCTATCGCCGCTTGGCGAGAATCACAACCGAAGCCGAGGCTGGAGATCTCCGCGAGGAGATGTCGGACCGCTTCGGCGAGCCTCCACCCGTAGCGGCGAGATTGCTGGACTTAGCTGTCTTACGAATCGATGCCGCAATCTGGGCAATCCACAGCATCCGTGTAGAACCGTCTTATCTCGTTCTGGGCTATGCGGACCGCTCCCGCGTGAAACAGTTGCAGCGACGGTCCAAGCAACCGCTGCGGATTGTGGACGCCCAGACCGCCTATATTCCGCTTGGCGGGACCGAAAAAGACCCGGATAAGGTGTTTCAAGCCGTCAAATCTCTGTTGCGGGCCGACTGATTGCCGCTATAATCCGCCCGCTAAATTTTTTAGGGTCGCAGCCTGCATGCTACCGCCAACCGTTGGCTCCGCCCCAAACCGGAGACGGGATGCCCGCGGTTGTTTTGCAGCAGCAGCTGACCCGCTCGTTACCTTCGGACCCGTTGCCTTGTCCCTACCCATATTGAAACCGAATTTCAGTGCCCTCCCGATGGCGGTGCTGACCCTGCTGTTGCTCACTCCGGGCACTCCGGCCTGGGGTCAAGCCCAGCAACGATCTTCCATCGTCCGCGGCAAAACGTTTTTGGACCCGATCAAATCTCGGGCTCCGCAGAATACTCCCGAAAGGAAACCGGTCACCCGTCCGCTCTCCGAGGGAAATCCCTGGAACAGCCAGGACAATCCGCTGGGGGCGAAGACCCTGGAGAATACCCAGATCATCGCCCGGATCGGACCGGAAGTGGTGTTGGCCGGTGAGATCCTTTTCACGGTCGATAAGATCCTTGCAGAAAACCGCGAGCGGATTCCACAAGCATTCTGGCAACAGACGCGCAGAAAGCTGATGCAGCAGATGCTCAAGGGAGTCATCGAATCAAAGCTGATTCTGGTCGATGCAACCCAATCGATCCCCGCCGAGGCTTTGCCAAAAATCGAAGAACAGGTGAACGAACAATTTTACGAGTCCTATATAAAGGACTTGATGAAAAAGGCGAAAGTTCAAAGCCTTGCTGAATTTGAAGCGAAGCTCAAGCAGGCGGGTTCATCCCTTGAGGTGCAGCGCCGTGGCTTTTTCGAAAAAAGCCTGAGTTCTCAATGGGTCCAATCCCAATTGGAGTCGCGCGATCCAATCACACATCAGGACATGCTCGCCCACTACACAGCCCACCTGAAAGAATATCAACAGCCCGCAAAATGCCGCTGGCAGCAGTTGACGGCTCGCTTCGACAAGTATCCTTCCCGTCAGGCGGCCAAGCTGGCAATCATCGAAATGGGCAATGACGTCATGGTTCGTAAATTACCGTTTGAACGTGTTGCGCAAGAGCGATCGCAGGGGCTAACAGCCGTCCAAGGCGGCCAACGAGATT
>JAUWIQ010000006.1 GCA_030605285.1 Planctomycetota bacterium | reverse complement strand
GTCATTCCAGACGAAATCCTCTCGAGATGCTTGGGAGCTTGGAAAATGATCTGCGGAAAACACTGGGTTCTGTGAGTTCTGCGGGCGAACAGTTTGACAAATTGGGGGAGCAACTAAACAAGATGGTTAGCGACCAGAATGAAGCACAATTTCATCGGATCGTCACCAAATCCGAACAAACTCTCGAGAGCATTCATACAACCATGAGCAAGCTGAGCCATATTCTCGGCGATGATGCCATGCAGGAGAAAATTAAAAACGGCCTGGGCGAAATACCCGAGATTATGGAACAGACCCATAATACTCTGGCAAATATTCAGCGTGCCGTTCAGCACGCCGATCGCAATCTGGAAAACCTGGAGGGTCTCACAGGCCCACTCGGAGAACATGGGGCGGATATTGTAAACCGGCTTGATTCGAGCCTGGGAAAATTCGACGACGTGATGAATCAGCTTGCCCTATTTTCCACCCATATCAATAGTCAGGACGGCACAATCGGTCAATTACTGAATAATCCGGAACTCTATAACAATCTAAATCGTGCCGCCTTGAACATCGAACGCGTAACCACTGAAATGCAGCCGATCATGGGGGATATTCGCATCTTTTCAGATAAGATTGCGCGAAACCCCTCACAACTGGGGCTCGCTGGAGCAATTCATCCCAGGCGAGATCAATCAAAGTATCCGAACTTTGAAATTTCTGAACAGCCACCAATGACTTGGCGTGACGATCTCCGGCCTCCGGCTAACTGGCGCACAACTCCCTTGGAGCCAACCCCTATTCAGCCCTACTGAAATCCATTCGCCCGACATCAAAAGCGCAATGCTCCAGATCCTAATGTTTGGAGTTTCTCTTTTTCCATCAATTAGAACGGCAAGCGGCCATCCGGCGGTAAGGACCTCGAATCAGGCAACGGCTGGTTAGGTAACGGCGGTAGTGGCACAACCGGTGATGGCAAAGGCTCGACTAAGGTCTCCTCGATCGA
Organism: Planctomycetota bacterium; assembly: GCA_030605285.1. The sequence goes on along the minus strand of JAUWIQ010000006.1, from coordinate 14,628 downwards.
TCCTGGAACGTTGGCTTCCTCTCGCAGTTGCTCAGCTCGCTCAAGAAGTTGTTCGGTTGGAACAACCTGGGAAGGGTGTAAATTGTAGTTGAATAATCGGTCATCATAAATCTTACCCGGGACAAAATGCTCGCTGAAAAAATCGATCCCTGGCCACTGATACCACGGGGCACGAACCGGCTGAAGAACGGTTAGGGTTTCATACCCGGATTTGCTCAATTGTATTTTGCGTGTGCCATAATAGACAAAGCTTGTCGATACGGGCGTTGTGCCGATTTCAACGTCATCGACCTTTACTAACGCACCAGGGGGATTGGAGGAAACCGTCAACCGGCGTTGAATGCATCCCGTGAGCGAAATGCTGCATACCAAAAAGAAACATAGAATCGGCAGCTGACACCCTCTCTTAGTTTTAGAGTCCATAATACTTACCGACCTGATTGTACCAGTCCCTCTGATAAAATCCCGAAACTGATACCACACGGACTACGGCTGAACGAAGGTATAAAAATGGGCCGGAGTATAGTTTTAGCTTGCTATACCATCCAGACCGATATTCTCTGCTCTTAAATTTCAGAGAAACGTATCCATCTGGCCTATGAAAAACGGGGACGTTAGAATGAACTCCCCAGGATGCTATCACTTGTGACAAATATTTTCTCTGCTGATTTTGGCAGCTAGCTAGCGAAGGGTCAGTACCGTGTTGGCAGAAATGGGCCGCTTCTGGTTTTTTTCGGGCATGAAAGTGTTACGGAAGACAGAACATGTTCCTCCGACTGGCAATCTTGCGACTTAGATATGATGCAGAATCTTCCTCAATTCGAACGGTGTATCCGGTTTGCGTCGCTCTCAGATGTAGGAATGCGGCGCAAGAACAACCAGGATGCTACAAATACTCTGGTCTCCAGCGACGAGGCCTTTTGGAGGAAAAGAGGACATCTTTTCCTGGTTGCAGACGGCATGGGTGCACATGCTGCCGGGGAATTGGCCAGTAAGCTAGCAGCAGACAGCATCCCCCATTCCTATTCCAAGGATTTGGCTACGGAACCTGTACCTGCATTGCGACAAGCGATGATCGAAGCCAACGAGACTATTTTTCAGCGGGGACAGGTAGACCTGGAATTTCAGGGGATGGGCACGACCTGCAGTACATTACTGCTGCTTCCGGAAGGTGCAATTGTGGCACACGTGGGCGACAGCCGCATCTACCGATTACGAAATGGGCAGTTGGACCAACTCTCTTTTGACCATAGCCTTGTTTGGGAAATGCAGGCCACCGGGCGGGTATCGCCGGAGGCCGCCGAAATGCATTTGCCAAAAAATATCATCACGCGTTCCCTGGGACCTAACCCGACAGTCCAGATCGACCTGGAGGGGCCCTTCCCAATAATTGTGGGCGATGTCTATCTGCTCTGTAGTGATGGATTGACTGGGCCGATCAGTGATCAGCAAATCGGTACTATCCTTGGCTGCATGCCACCGGCTGAGGCGGCGCGCACCTTCATCGACCTAGCAAACCTTCGCGGAGGGCCCGATAATATTTCAGTCGTTGTGGTCCAGGTGGACCATCCGCCTGTTGCCCAAAACAATGTGAACACGATGGAAACGTCTCCACCGAATGGGATCCCCTTTACTTGGATTACGGCCTTCCTGTTATCGATTGTGGCCATCGTGCTATTTGTTTTGCAGGAACCATTTTGGGGTGTTTTCTGCGGCATCGGTGCCACCGTTGCTGGCATTATCGCTATTTTGCAAAAATTTGATTCGAATGAAGAAGACACTTTAGTAGCGCAACCGGTCCAAATGTTCGGCCGAGGGCCCTATCGAAGCTATGATTGCAAGCCTTCTACCAATACCGTTGAAAATTTCGCCAACATGGTAGCGGAATTAAGACAAACGGCAGAGCAGAACGGCACCCCAATCGAATGGCAGAACTACGATACGATCATCGAACGTGCAAGCGAAGCCATTCACAACAACGATTTGAAGGGTGGCATTTACCACTATAGCCGGGGAATTTCCTTTTTAGTCGCCGCTTTCAAAAATCGCAATTCTGCACAACAGATCAGCGATTCCCACGTTGATTTGTTCTGATTGCGGGTCGTCAGAGCTCGATTCGTATTGACCCCTTCTGGGGTAGCCGCAAAATAACGCTCAGCATTTTTTCTTTGCCGCGATTCCTTGGTTATTTGCGATTCATGTACATCTTCACGCGATACGTCCTCTCGCAGCTGCTGGCTGTCTTTCTGATCGCCATCAGTGCGATCACAACGGTCATGCTACTGTTTGTGATCATCCGTGAGCTCCACTTGCAGGGACTTCAGTTCTCCCAAATCGCTGAATTGTTACCCTATATTCTCCCAGATGCCCTGCGTTTTGCGATTCCCGCAACATCTCTGTTCGCTGCCTGTCTGGTTTTTGGACGCCTGGCCTCTTCCAATGAAATTATTGCAATCAAGGCACTCGGCATTTCACCCTGGCGGATCCTTTGGCCAAGCTTAGCCGCCTTTGTTCTACTTAGTTTTACCACCGTTTGGCTTAATGACCTTGCAGTCTCTTGGGGTCGACGGGGGATGCAGCGCATTGTACTCGAATCCATTGAGGAAGTTGCTTATAGCCGTTTAAAAAATCACGGTTCACATTATACCAACCAATTTTCGATCAATGTAAAATCGGTTGAGGGGAAACGTCTGATTCATCCAACACTTACATTCAAGCCGTCTGGACAATCTCCAACAATTGTTATTCGCGCCGAATGGGCAGAACTCCACTCCGATGTAGAGAATGATTCTCTCACGATTTTAATGCATAATGGCAGTGCGGTTGGTGGTGACGTGGAAGGCGTATTCCCCGACACTATCACTCGCGTCATACCGCTGAATCGCGCGGCTCGAAAATCACAGTCTCGAGGCAGTCCATCGCAAATGGCGCTCAGCGAGATCCCTCAAGAAGTCATTATTCAAAACAAGCGTATCGAATCCTTTGAACAACAACTTGCGGTGACCTCCGCCTTCAAAATGGTTTCAGGGGATTTTGAAAAACTATTTGAGTCGGGCGAATCTCTAAGCCGGGGAATCGCCGGGGAAAAGGCAAAAATATTTCGTTTAAACACCGAGCCGCATCGGCGATGGGCGGCAGGATTTAGTTGCCTATTTTTCGTCGCAGTCGGTGCGCCCTTGGCAATTCGCCGGCGCCATGGTGAATTCTGGACCACCTTTTTTCTTTGCTTTTTGCCTATTTTAATTGTCTATTATCCTGTCCTGATGATCAGTATCGAGCAGGCAAAAAATGGCGAGTGGCCCCCCTATTGCGTATGGCTGGGCAACATAACGCTGGTAATCTGGAGTGCGATTCTGATCAGAAGAGTCATGCGATATTGATCAGACACGTAGTTGCCGTTGCTGATGGTTTCATTGCTAGCATCCTGAAGCAGCTTCTGGCTTGTTTCGCACCTATCCGAATGCTAGACTTCTCCGGCTCAAGATGTGTCAACATCTGGCAGGAGTTGCCACCCAACATTTTTCGCGGTGTGGCAGATTGAACTACGAGCGACAAGGAGGTCGCCGTTGCTCGCTAAATGGCCCATTCGATACAAGCTGTGTCTCATGCTCCTGCTGCTGCTGGTCCTCATGGCCACGCTCTCAACGGCGGGCCTGATTGGACTGTATTCATATCGCAACCTCGTCAAAAGCATTAATCGCCGAGCGGACGAGTTGCCATTCGCCACTGCACTGGGCCAGCAGGTAACCGATCTTCGTGTCACGCTCACTGAGATTGATCAATTGCATAACCTCTATCGCACGAGCTCTCAAAAGCCTGTTACCCGCTATCCCATTTTACGCGAGCAATTCGGCCTATCTTTGCAGACATTTGAGCAAACGTTAATCCAGTACCGCAAGCAACTGCGCGGTAATGAGTGGAATGCATCCGGTATTGGTCATGGTCATAAGGAGCGCCAGACGGCACACAGAATAGAAAGCATCTTGTCACATATTGAAGGCATAACTCGTGATCCTGACTGGATCATTGATGAAGCTGAAGTTGAACAAATTGACAAAGACCTTCAAAGTCTACAGCAATTTAGCGTGGAGCTTCCGAGCTACCTTCATACACGCATACGGACCTTGGCCGATAGTGTCCGCATTCATTATCGAACTCTCATTGTGACCACTTGGGCATGTATTCTGCTGGCCACTGGTATGATTCTCATATTTATTAAGCTATTCGTAATCTGGATTTTTAAGCCCTTACGTGCACTGATTGAAGGATCGAGACGCGTTGCCTTGGGCGATTTCAATTACCGAATTTATTTGCCGGGTCATGATGAGATGTCAGAACTTGCCGAAGCGATGAACAACATGACCGATCAGTTCCAAATCATATGCAACGACTTGGATCAGAAAGTGGAACAGAGAACGATCCAAATGGTGAGCAGTGAAAAATTGGCGAGTGTGGGCTTCCTGGCAGCGGGTGTGGCCCACGAAATCAATAATCCCATGGCATCGATTGCCCTTTGTGCTGAATCCCTTGAGCAACGATTGGAAGAAAATACCGTTATCGATAAAGAACAGGTGGATGCCATCCACAAGTACCTGCGCATGATCCAAGAAGAAGCGTTTCGCTGCAAGGAAATCACCGCACAGCTTCTGGATTTTTCGAGAACCGGTGATGGAACGGAGGAAAATACTGATTTGCGGAGTTTGGTCCAGGGCATTGTTGAAATGGTTGGGCCATTGATTAAGACACAACAAAAACATATTGAGCTCAAGCCCTGCAAATCGATCATGGCCACTGCGAATCCCCAGGGACTTAAACAAGTCATTCTCAACTTGATCACGAATGCCATGGATAGCGTCGATAGCGAGGGCAGCATCACTTTGACTTTGGGAATTCGCGAGGGGATGGCGGAAATTGTGGTTTCAGACAACGGTTGTGGCATGACGGAAGAGGTGCAGCAGAACCTTTTTGAGCCCTTTTTCACACAGCGGAAAGATGGTCAGGGGACTGGTTTGGGCTTATCGATTGCGCATCGCATCATTCAAGACCATGGTGGACGGATCGAGGCAAAAAGTATCGGCACCGGCAAGGGTTCGCAATTTCATATCTTATTGCCACTGGCAGGCAAAAAAGAAAAAACAAAAACGCTACATTATCAGGCGGCATAAAACGGCATCTACCCAAAAGCGATTCAGAGAATAGCCAAAATTTGTAGAACAGATTCAGACGTACTAAAAAGGAGAATTCAAATCGCCAGCAAACCGACAACAGGACTCAAACTTCTGTTTGCAGATGATGAAAAACATTTGCAGGAATTGATGAGCGAGGAACTGCCCAGAATGGGGCACGAAGTCACTGTCTGTCCGGATGGCCTGACCGCGGTCGCAGCATTAGAGCGTAATACGTATGACTGTCTCCTGATCGACCTCAACATGCCCGGAATCGACGGTATCGGTGTTATCGAAAAAGCAGCTGAACTCGCGCCAGATACAGATGCCATTGTCCTGACTGGAAAGTCTTCCATCGAAACTGCAATTGCTGCTTTGCGCCATGGCGCTTTCGATTATCTCACAAAACCATGCACACTTGTCGAACTGGAAAATGTTCTCAATAAAGTTTGCGAGAAGCGCGATCTAAAAAACCAGTGTGTCGCACTCAAACGCAGTGTCAAACAACTGCAGGGATCCGCTCGTTTGGTTGGTAATAGTGAGGCAATAAAAAATGTCCGTGACCTAATCACTAAAGTGGCTCCTACAAACTCGACCGTGCTTGTTCTTGGAGAAACTGGCACGGGCAAGGAACTGGCCGCGCGCGAACTACACGACCAGAGCAAGCGTGCAGACAAACCGTTTGTAGCAATTAATTGCGGCGCCTTGCCCGAGAGTCTGATCGAAAGCGAACTCTTTGGTCATCGTAAAGGTGCGTTTACTGGTGCGAATGACAATCGTAAAGGACTTTTTGAGGTCGCCAGTGGAGGAACCTTATTCCTGGACGAAATCGGCGAATTACCGAAAGCGATGCAGGCAAAACTTCTTCGTTTTCTTGAAAGTGGTGAGATTCGTCGAGTTGGCGAGAACGATTCCTTCGTATTTGACGTGCGGGTGCTTTGTGCAACGCACCGGAATTTGCAGGATATGGTAGTCGCAGGCGATTTTCGCGAAGACTTGATGTTTCGCATTAATACCTTTGAAATTTCGTTGCCTTCGCTTCGGACACACATTGAAGATCTGCCGTTATTGACTGAGCATTTGTTAAATCGTTTTCGGCCCTCGCACTCAACCGCAAAAAAGATTTCCCCTCAGGCAATCAAAGTTCTCTCGAGTCACTCCTGGCCTGGCAACGTACGAGAACTGGCCAACGCGATTGAACATGCCTCAATCTTGTGTGATTCAGGGCCCATTCTCCCAGAACATCTGCCAAATAATTTCGAGACCCGTCGTATACGAAGCTTAAAAATGACAAACATTGGAACCCTGACTCTTCGAGATCTTGAAATGCAAGCCATCGAGCAGGCACTCACGCGCAACGACGGAAACAAGCCCAAGACAGCAGAGGAACTTGGCATCAGTCTCAAAACACTTTACAACAAGCTAAACCAGTCCCTCCTGAAGGAATCTGAATAGGTTCTCACCTGTCGAATCCATCGACTCGTGCCACCGAACGATCAGGGCGCGAGGAGGAGTCCATCCGCTACGGGCTTTTTTTTCGAAATCTGGCAAGCGCGTTAAGAGCAGGGCCTAATTTCTGATCGCAAAATGAGTAAGCGATCATTCGATCCGACGAACCACGCCCACAACGGTCCCCAAGATTCGGGCATCATCGACGTAGATCGGCTTCATAGCGGAATTTGCAGGTTCCAGACGAATCCGATTCGCCTCCGGATACCAGCGCTTTAGCGTCGCCTCGCCCTCTTCGGTGATCGCGACCACAATCTGACCCTTTTGCGCAGTCCGCTGTTTGCGAACAATCACATGATCACCATCCATGATCGAATCTTCGATCATGGAATCTCCATTGACTTTTAGTGCAAACAGATTTTTTTTATTGAACAGGCCGGTAAAGTCGATGCGCTCATCCTGCTCGACCGCCTCGTGCAGTACGCCCGCCGCAATCATACCGTAGAGCGGCAAGCCCCGCTCCTCCACCGGTTCGCGGACAAGATTAATGGCACGGGACAAGTTTTTCTCGCGCGTGATTAAACCTTTCTTCTCAATCGCCTTGAGATGGCACATGACACCATTAGGGGATCGAATGTTGAATTCATCACCAATTTCACGGACCGTGGGGCCATACCCCCGATTGCGAATCTTGTCACGGATGAAATCATAAACGGCTTTCTGCCGTTTCGTTAGGACATCGGTGAGAGCCATGCGACACCTTTTCCCTTCTGGTATCTGCTCGAGGATTCGGGATTTGTACTGCGAAAAAAGGCTTTTGTTTTGAGCCCGTTAAGACCCCACAACAGATAGTGTACAGATAGCCATAGTATTCATTTATACAGTATGCTCGGAATCGGAGCAAGGGGTCCGAAGAACAACCTGGGACTGGCTCCCCCTCGAACTCTCACGGTCTGCCACAAGAGAGACACCAAGGATTGCATACAGAAACGAGTTCAGAGCGTATAATTTCGCAATCGACATCACTTTCGCGGCGGGAAGTTCAACCAAAATAGGGCGAAAGATACCAACAAAGTCGTGTGCGTAAGAGCGCAACATCCAACCAATAACAAAGATTCCAGGAGCCCTTACAATGCCCAAAATCTTGATTGCAACTTGCGCCTTCGCAGTATGTGGCATGCTCCTTGGTGGTGCCCTGCTGCCACCGACCGGGGTGGCAGCGGAAAAACAATCAATCCCAGCAACTGGAAAAAACACCGAAAAGAACACGGAAACAAAATTCCGCATTGCGTTGTTCCCCATCAAAGGTTCATTCCCAGAAACTGGGGATCAAGGAGGGCCTTTTGGCGAAATGGAAACCACGTTGAATGGGCTGCTACACCGGATTGCGAAAGCAACCAAGGATAAGGAAATCTCCGGAATCATTCTGAAGATTCGTAATCCCTCGATTGGACGCGGCAAAGTGAATGAACTTCGGGAGGCTATTTCACGCGCTCGCAAGGCGGGCATGAAGGTCTATGCGGACCTTGAAATGGGCACAGCATCCGATTATCTGATTGCCTGTCGTTGTGATGAAATTGTCATGCCCCCTTCCGGTTCGCTACTGATTACCGGTGTGCGAGCAGAAATCAATTTCTACAAAGATCTTCTGGCGAAGATAGGTGCAAAGGCTGACATCTTACAGGTTGGCGATTTCAAGGGCGCGGGTGAGCCGTTTGTCCGTTCCTCGATGACCCCCGAACTTCGAAAGCAATACGAATCGATTATTGGGGATCTTTATGAACAACTCGTCAGCAACATAGCCAAAGACCGTGCGATTGATTCACAGCGGGTCCAAGAGCTTTTGGATCGTGGTCTTTTCATGGCAGAAGATGCCAAAAAAGCCGGACTCATTGATCGGATCGGCTACGAAGACCAATTCAAAGCAGCCATCCTACCCGAGGGGAAAGCAAACCAAGTCACAATCGTGAGGAATTATGGCAAGAAAAAAATGGATACGGACTTTTCCGGTTTTTCAGGAATGATGAAGCTGATGAATTTGTTGATGAAGGATTCGTCCAAGTCATCCCGCAGGCGCGGTGAAAAGATTGCTCTTATCTATGTGGTTGGCGTAATCGTAAATGGCGAAAGCAAACTCAGTCTTTTAGGTGGACAAATTGTCGGAGCGGATACCGTAATCAAAGCCCTGAAAAAAGCCGAACAGGACGATGAGGTGAAAGCAATCGTGCTCCGAGTTGACAGCCCTGGGGGTTCAGCACTCGCGAGCGATCTTATCTGGCATCAAATTCGGCAATGCAAGAAGCCCGTGATCGCCAGCATGGGAGATATTGCTGCCAGCGGAGGTTACTATATTGCAATGGGGGCTCACAAAATCCTGGCCCAACCAGGAACACTGACTGGTTCTATTGGTGTGATTGGTGGCAAAATTGCTTTTGGAGAAACCTTTCAAAAGCTCGGGGTTACAACCGACATCGTCAGTCGCGGAAAAAACAGCGGCCTCTTCTCGATCATTACCCCCTATACGACGAGTGAACATGATGCGATGAGGAAAATGATGCAGGAAATCTATCGGCAATTTACCACCAAAGCCGCACAAAGCCGTAAAATGGAATTAGCACAGATGCAACAACTTGCCGAGGGCAAAGTCTATACTGGCAGGCAGGCCAAGCAACTGGGCCTGATTGATGAAGTCGGTACCCTCCATGATGCAATCCTGGCAGCCAAAAAATCAGCGGGTCTGCCAGCAGACAAAGAGATGGAACTGCTGATACTGCCCAAGCCCAAGAGCTTTCTGGAACAGCTTTTGAGCAGCCAGTCCCTGGAGACCGGGGCGCAGGGGACAGCTCTTCGGAAACTTGCGCCGGATTGGACAGCGACTCTGGCAGAGCTGGAAATTCTACAGCATCTGTTCCGCCAACCCGTAAGCGCGATGCTACCCTACCGCGTAATCATTCGTTGAACCAAACTCCGTCAGGAGTGCCCCTCATGGTTCTCTCGATGTCACGACAAGATTGTCGCGATGAATGACCTCCACATAGGGGCAATGAGAAAGGACCGCTGCTATTTCATCACTCCTTAACCCTTTGATCTTTCTAAGTTCCACCACGCCATAATTTGTAAGTCCACGACCGATTTCCAAGCCTGCCTCATCTTGAACGACAACCACATCTCCCTTTTGGAAATTGCCCCGCATCGCAACCACACCGATAGGGAGAAGGCTCCGCCCCTGCTGGGCCACGGCCTGCTCAGCGCCATGATCCACAACCAACCACCCGCGTGGCTGAACCGTATATCCGATCCAACGTTTACGCAATGACACGCTCTGCCCTTGGGGAACAAAAAGGGTCCCTATCGGCTCCCCGGCAAGAATCGCTGTCAGATTTCCGGCCTCAAAACCGCTGGCAAGTATCACACTCTCACCCGCTGCGGTAGCAATACGAGCTGCCTCCAGTTTGCTCGCCATACCCCCGCGCCCGCCACTGGAAGTGCTTGGTTTGACAAGCTTTCTGACCGACTCATCGATTGCTGATACACTCGCTAAGACCTTTGAATCGGGATCCTCCGGGTCTCCATCGAATAATCCTTCGACGTCTGAAAGGATTACCAATAAAGGAGCGCGAAGCAACTGGGTGACCAGCGCAGCGAGGCGATCATTGTCGCCAAAAGTTCCTGATAACTCATCGACCGCCACGGTGTCGTTTTCGTTAACGATGGGAACAGCACCATACTCCATCAGAGTGAGCAGAGTATTGCGGACGTTCAGATAGCGGTCCCGGTGGTCCATGTCCTCGGCGGTAAGCAGAACCTGGGCCGCACAGCGACCGTAGTGTCCGAGTGCTTTGTCATAAGATTCCACCAAGCGTGATTGCCCAACTGCTGCGACAGCTTGCAGATGCGCCAAGTCGGCAGGACGCTGCTTCAAACCCAGTTGCCCTATCCCGGCACCCACTGCACCGGAACTGACCAAGACCACCTTGCGACCGTTTTGCATCGCCAAATGAATCTGTTCGGCCAGTTCGGCAATACGGCCATGATTCAACAGGCCTCCCTCGCCGGTCAGCACGCGTGTACCCACTTTAACAACCACAAGGTCCGCTGTTGCCGCGATTTCCTGGCGCAAAAGATCAACCATGCTCCATCATACCTTCCAACAGCTAGGGCCGGTGGCCAAGACTGTCGTTTGAAAGTGCCATCGCTTCATTCTGGGGCCTCAGTCAGCAGGGAAAAGTGGTGATCGTAGCTAGCCGGGAAATAATCTAATAATCATTGTGTCGCAGCAGTTTGCCGCGAGCAAGATCACCGCCCTCGATAAATCGGGATAGAAAATCGAGGATGCTAGGGCCAAAACTGGACTTTGTCCAGACCCGAAAGGTTTTAACAACCACCGGTGGGGATTCTGTCTGGCAATTGCGACCCGTCCCATAAAGCAATCAGAAAAATCGCACCGAATCGGCTAGATGTCAAGAGTTCGTGCCAGCATCGCTTGAGAAAACAGCCTCAACCGCGTACAATGGTTTTCCGTGGGATTGTGGGAATCGAATAGGCCTCCAGCTCCCCCAGCACATGGCCTCTGCTTCTTTTTCCTACCGATTCATCTGTGGATCAGTGCAGGATGCCTTTACCAGAGATTCCATGAGCGAAATTCATCACGAGTGCGGTGTCGTCGCAATCTATCATCTCCCTGGTAAGGAGCGGAGTTCGCTCTGCAGCGACCCCGAGGAAGTTTCACGACTCTTGCCACGGATGCTGCTGGACGTGCAGAATCGTGGCCAGTTGGCCGCCGGATTCACAACATTCAATCCCCACCGCAACCAGCTGATTGATACCCACAAGGAAACCGGCACCGTCACAGAAGTCTTTCGCATGTCCCATCAGGGCAAGCATGAGAGCCTGATGCAGAAATATGGGGGCCGCGCAGCAATCGGCCACGTTCGCTATGCAACTTGTGGACAGGATGACCGTAGTTACGCGCAACCTTTTGAAAGGCATCACATAAAAAAGCACAAGTGGTTCAGCTTCGCTTTTAATGGACAACTGGCAAACTATCAGGAATTGCGAGCGGAATTACTTTTAGACAAAGACAATTATCTGGCCAGGGATACCGATACCGAGATCATCATGCACGAGATCTGTAGTGTCTGGTCGAGAGAGACAAATCCCTCCTTGATCGAGGTCTGCAGACAATTTGGCAAGCGATTCGATGGTGCTTACAGCTTGGCTCTCATCAACGCGGTTGGCGACATGGTTGTCGCGAGAGATCCCTTGGGCATTAAACCCATGACCTATGCCAAAAAGGGGCCCTTGTTTGCAGCGGCAAGCGAAAGCGTCGCCCTGCTCAACCTGGGTTTTGCGCCGGAAGATATCAAATCCCTCCCACCTGGCCAGGCAATCACGATTATTGATGGGCAATTTCGCATCGAAACCTTTGCGGAAAGTAATCGTCAAGCCCACTGTTTTTTCGAGTGGGTCTATTTTGCAAATGTTGCAAGTACTCTGGATGAACAAAGCGTTTATCTTGCGAGGAAGGCTCTCGGTGAAGAACTCGCACGGCTTGAACTGGCAGATGGCTCAGTCTCTCTGGACGAAAATACCATCGTGGTGCCAGTACCTGATACCAGTAAGGCGGCCGCGGATGCCATGGCCTATCGCCTCAAACTCCCATCGCTGGAGGGTCTGATCCGGAACCGCTATTCGGGACGGACCTTCATTGAGGGAGGCACCAGCCGCAAACAAAAAGCAGAGACGAAATATACTCCCTTGCCCGAGGTCTTGCGCGGCAAGCGAGTACTTTTAGTGGAAGATTCGATTGTGCGATCGACCACAATGCGTGTCTTGACCGAACGCATCCGTAAGCTTGGTGGCGCCAGTGAGATTCACGTTCGAGTTGCATGTCCTCCCATTTTGGCCCCCTGCTTTTATGGCATCGATATGTCGAGAATCTCGGAATTATTCGCGCCTGCGTTTCTCAAAGGTTCCGAATTGAACGCGGATTCCCAGACAAGCATGGCCGAGGCGCTGGGGGCGGATTCATTGCGCTATCTACCGGTAAGCTCAATTGCACGAGCTATTGGCCTAAAATCAAACCAGCTTTGCCAAGCCTGCATTACTGGAAATTACCCGACCCCCAGTGGGGAGCATCTTTACCAAATCGCCCTTGCGAATTCGAAAAGTGATGACAAATCACGGACCTACGATACGGAACACGTCATGAATTGATTCGGTCTGCGTGGTTCAATGTTTCGTAAATTCTGCGCGGTGTACTCCGATTCCGGCTAACCGCATTCGGCGTTCAAAGTGCGTACGATAATCAAGATCGTACTCGGCCTTCCGAGGACCCACTTCATTCGGTCCACGAAGCAAACGCTCGTTTGCCAATACCTCCAGGGCGTTCTCAAAAACTTCTTTTACATCTGTCCAAAAATGCAAGGTGCCCGCGGATTGGAGTGTTCGCGCAATTTCACTCACAAACGGAGCGGTCATGATCCGGCGTTTGTGATGCCGCTTTTTCCACCAAGGGTCTGGAAAATAGACATGGACCGCCACCAAGGAGGCCGCAGGCAGTTTTTCGCGAAAGCACTGCCTCGCATCGGCCCGGACAACACAAGCGTTTTTTAGGCCCTGTCCTGCGAGTCTGGCGGCAGAAAAACGAGCATACTTCCGCGAAATTTCGATGCCTAGAAAATTTCTTTCTGGCACGGCAGCGGCCTCGCTCTGCAGGAACAACCCCTTGCCAGTACCGACTTCGATTTCTAGGGGCTGTGAAATCTCAAACACGGGCCGCTGATCCCAAGGCGACGGCAGATCATCCCACTCAAGAAAATGCCGACTTAAATCAAGTGCGGGATCCCATTTACCAAGTGCTCTTCGTCCCATTCAAACCGCCTCGAACTCGCGTTCGGCGCCGTCCCCCCAGTGGTTTCCGAGTTCCGGCACAGCGACTATTGTGATTCGGAACAAAGAACCGATTCGATTGTACTCGTACCAGAGAAAAAACATCATTCGTTGCGGCTAGAGGATTCGGGCCCGGGTGATTTTTCTTGGCGGGTACGCCAAGTCACTCTCTGCAGCAGCCTGATAGTACCACCCTCCACGAGGCGGTCCAGGAGAGAACAGGGGTCAACTCTGGCTCATCTGCCGCAACTCTTGGGCGGGAAGAGGAATCCCCCGGATGGAACCTTCGACCACTCGGTTCTCATTGACAAATCCCATGAACTGACAGACGATTACCGCACCGCGACGCACCTTTTTTTGCTGGCATTGAATCACAAGACGGTCGCCCGGACGAACCGCACCCCGAAACCGCACACCATCCATACCACCGAACCCGATCATCTCACAACCCATCATGTCATTTTTTTGAACAAAATAGGAAGCCAGTTGGGCAGCGGCTTCGCACATCAGTACACCCGGCATCAGCGGTATTCCCGGCATATGACCTCGGACCCAGAAGTCCTCCATCGTCGTATCGACATATCCCACAATGGACATCGCTTCTAGATCTTCAAATACCACCGCGGTGAGCTGCTCAATCTCGTACCGCTGCGGATTGTATTTACGTATCGCATCCAGATCCGCGACTACGGTTTCTACATCGTATTTCAAAAACGGTATTAGCGGCTCTCTACTCGCCACGCTAGGTCTTCACCCTTCTGCGTTTAGATTTACGGGCCTTACTGTTTGCCGGCCGCTTGCCATGATTGGCTTTTTTTGCAATACGTCCAGGTTTTGACATCAGAGACTCCTTTTAAAACTTGTCGAAAAAACCGTCTTGCCAAAGGCTTCCACCAAGGCTCGATACCTGTTTTCTCCAGGGCCTCCGATTCTAACAGGCGCCTGAATGGAGGGAAAGATCGGACAATCTAGCCAAAGACTTCATTTTTTGCTGAAAAGTACCCCGCGACCGGCAGGCAACCTGACCTGACTGCACCGGCCCATCTATCGGATAAACCAACCATCCCCGGTCCACGTACGAGCAGAAGAGATGCCACGGAGATGCTAGAAAAACTACACTGCT
>JAUWIQ010000226.1 GCA_030605285.1 Planctomycetota bacterium | reverse complement strand
GCATCGTCACCGAGAATGTTCCCGAACGAGGCCAGCTTCTTGTCTGTGTTGTTGGCAACTAGAGCATCAATTGTTTTGAGGAACCTGGCCAAGTTGTCTCCCGTGCTGCGGGCAAATACCATCACAACCGGGCGACCGCCGAGTCGTCATCGATAGCAGAGCGACTCGTCAAGGGCGACTCCATCATCGCAGCCACCTTTTTTGATGACTTTAAAAGGTGGAACCAATTCGCCCACCTGCAAGCCGCTTTTGAGTTCTGCGTTTGCAGACGCCCCGACGAGCATCCAGGCCGACAGTAGGGTGCCAGATATTAAAAGAAGTCGCATCGACCATGTCCTCCACAGTTCAAAAGGGATGCTGTTCCAAGGAATTCGCTGGCGACCGATCTGCCCGTCGGATTTGTCCGCATCGGCCGGCACAAGCTCAGAGCATTATATCCACTCTCTGTCTGCCAAGCAAAGCAGTCCGCCCACCAGGCAAAAGCGACTCATTTTGTGGATCGCGGAACCGGTGCTGGCGGTCTCCCGGAAAGTTCCCGACAGGGGAAAAGCGACGCTGTTGTATTCTTCCGCAATCCGCTATGATTTTTATTAGGGCGGGCCGGCTGGGATGCCTGTTCGTCTTTGGATGTTCGACCCCAGCAGATGCGGAGTGAATCCATGTTTTTTTTCCGAACCGTTTTGCTCGCCGCCGAGGCAGCCGACTCCAGTGTCAGCGGTGCCATGATGGCGATTGTCATCGCCATCGTCTCCCTGGTCATCCTCGGGTTTCTTGTGATTTTGTGGAAATATGGCAAGCTGTGGCTCCGTGCCTATATGTCTGGAGCGAGGGTGCGGATGACGACCCTGATCGGCATGACATTTCGCCAGAGTAATCCCCGCGTGATTGTGTTAGCGAAGATCCAGGCTGTGCAGGCGGGGGTGGGCAAAGATCCGGAGACCGGTATCAGTACAGAGCGACTGGAAGCCCACTATCTGGCCCGCGGCAACGTCCCGAATGTCATCAGCGCAATTATTGCGGCCCATCGGGCAGGGATGGATCTGGATTTTGATCGGGCAACTGCGATCGATCTGGCCGGTCGCGATGTGCTCGATGCGGTACAGACGAGTGTCTATCCCAAGGTGATCGATTGTCCCGATCCGAAAAAATCAGGCAAACCGACACTCAGCGCGATTGCCCGTAATGGTGTGGAGTTGAAAATTCGAGCCCGCGTCACCGAGCGCACCAATTTATCGCAGTTGATTGGCGGCGCCACTGAGGACACGGTCGTGGCGCGGGTTGGTGAGGGAATTATCACGTCGATTGGTTCGGCAGACAGTCATCTGGATGTGCTGGAAAACCCAGATCGCATCTCCAAGGCTGTCCTGGCGCGAGGCCTCGATGCGCAAACCGCATTTGAAATTGTCTCAATCGATATTGCCGATATCGACGTGGGCGAAAACATTGGAGCCCGTTTGCAGGGCGATCAGGCTGAGGCGGATACCCGCGTAGCGCAGGCAACCGCAGAAAAGCGACGCGCCGAGGCAGTTGCCCAGGAACAGGCGATGAAGGCGCGGGTGGCGGAAAACCGAGCCCATGTCGTGCTGGCCGAGGCGGAAATCCCCAAGGCCATCGCCACAGCTTTTCGCGAAGGAAAATTGCACTTGAACAACGCCGAATGAGCCTGCGGGCTGCGTTGTGGCGACTACCTGTTGGCTGCCGGGTTCAACCAAAGGGGTCTTCGTCCGGTTCCTCTTTTTCCTCTTGCGGTTCCTTGGAATCCTCGCATGTTTCCTCTCCGAAGGGATCGTTGGGCGGTTTGTCCTCTTTCGTCTCTTCGTTATCGTCGCCAAACAAATCCTCCTCGTCCGACGATGTCTCGGGCTGCTTCTCGTCGGACTTCTTGGTGGCCGCCTCGCCTTCACTACCCGATTTCTCTGGAGGCGTTTCTACAGGCTCGGCCACGGGGTCTGGGCTGGGGCGTTGATGTCCCGGGGGAGTTAATCGATCTTGATCCATCCGCACACGGCGCCGATTTAATTTTCGTCGTGCCTCGGATCGAAAACTCTCTAGTTCCGAGCGATCCGGTCCCTGCACCCGCGTCAGTGCCCGACTGACTGGATCTGCCAGATTTCCATCTTGTACCTCTAGGTTTGCAGCCTTGGCAAAATCTTGAGATGCCTGTTCCGGCCGCGCTAGCTTCAGGTAGGTAAGGCCCCGAAAATAATACGCGCGGGGATCTCGATTGCCGCTCTCAATGGTCGTCGTCAAGCGTTCGTGTGCCTGGCGATAATCGCCCCGGTTGTAGGCGTGGACTCCCTCGCCGTAGATCCGGCTGAGGATATCGTCCTCTTGGGAAATGGCGGTTTGGGTTGTGGCCAAGAGTGCAAAAATCAGCAGGGATCGAAGACTGGAACGAACAAGAATGCGAAACATGGGACGCTTCTCCAAAAACTCTCTGAAAGGATGCGAGTATCAGGTCCGACTTACGGGGACGCACTGCCATTATAAATAACGCTCCCCGGGTTGTGAAAACGAAGAGCGGTTTGTTGCCGGATTCCGGGACGAGTTTGTGACGGATGCAGCGATTATAGCGAAAATAGCAGGCTGGAAACGGTTTAAATTTCCCGCCCAATTCTTGTCGGGGCAAATGCCGAGGTACCGACCGCTACCAAAATCCCCTAAATCGTCCGCATGAGCCGCAATTCGATGAGCTGAAAAAGCCTTTGAGCAACCTCCTCTTTGCGGCCTTCGAATCCTGCCACGAGCTCTCCCTCCCGGTCGATGATTTCGACCGCATTGTCCTGCGAATGCATCGCCTCAATGCTGTTGAGTACCATCAAGTCGCAACTTTTTTTCTGCAACTTGGCCAAGGCGCGCAAGCGCGGGTCTTCCGTTTCCAGGGCGAATCCGACCAGCCATCGTGGACCTTTGGTCTTTGCGAGTGTGGCCACGATGTCTTCCGTTTCGATCAGTTGTAGCTTTAATGGCTCGCCGGTTTTTGAAATTTTATTGACCGCAATTTTTTCGGGTCGGTAGTCGGAAGGGGCGGCCACGCCGATCAGCCCATCGCACCGAGGAAATAGCTCCTGGCAGCGTTTGAGCATTTCCTCCGTCGAAATGACCGAATGGACCTCCGCCCCTTCAGGATAAGCGATCTGTACGGGTCCACTGACCAGTACGACCTCGTGTCCGGCAGCCAGGGCTGCCGCTGCAAGTGCGCTGCCCATCCGCCCGCTCGATGCGTTGGTGAGATAGCGCACCGGATCCAGATATTGCCTTGTAGGTCCGGAGGTGATGAGGATACGTGACATACCAGAGGGCGGTAGTACTCAATCGTTGAGTCTACGTTGGATTTCCGCAAATAGGACTTCTGGCTCCGCCATGCGACCGGTTCCCGTCTGTCGACAACTGAGCCAGCCTTCCGCAGGTTGCACCAAGTCGACACCGTCCTCGCCACGCTGGCGGATGTTCCGTTGCACGGAGGGTTTTTCCCACATCACGTTGTTCATCGCGGGCGCCAGCAGGACCGGACAGTCACAGCAAAGGTAGAGCGTACTCAGCAGATCGTCTGCCACTCCTGTCGCTGCCTGGGCAATAAAATTGGCGGTCGCGGGGGCGACGCAGAGCAGTTCCGCCCGCTGAGCCAACTCGATGTGCGCACCGAGGGGGTACTCGCGATCCGCAAAGACGCGGGTACTCACCGGTCGCCCGGTGAGTGCCGCAAAGGTTGCTGTCCCCAAAAATTTACGCGCGGAGCGAGTCATCACCACAGAGACCCGTGCCCCCGCTTGCACCAATTGGCTCACCAGCGCGGCCGTTTTGTAGGCCGCGATTCCGCCAGTCACACCAATGAGTATTTCACGGTCTTGCATATGCGGTTCGTCAGCAAGGCTCGAACCCAACCCGGATCAATCAAGAACGTTACGCCAGATTGACTTCCTATCGGGCACCCGATGCAACCTCAAGGGTTGACGGTTCTCCTGGCAGGCTTGTCGACTAGAGATTTTCCAGATCAAGTTCTGGAGGACTGCCCGCATCATCGACTTCCTCGGCGATGCGGACATTGGACGAGGAGTCCAGGAAAATTTTGTCCTGAAGTATTTCTTGAACCACAATTTCCATTTTGTTATCCGTCTTGATATCCACCAACGGGCGGCTGCCACCGTTGATCGCAACGAGCCGTTTCTGGATCAGAGTCGATAACTTGAAACGCCCGCCAACTTTGTTGACGATTTCTTCTTCTCGCAGTTCATCCAACATAAACTGGCAACTCCCAGGTTCAGAGGGGATTAGAAAAGCGCGACACGCTGATACCGTTGCAGGTGTCCGCTCAGCGTGTCTGTGTTTTTTCCGAATGGTTTGCTTGAGAATCTCGCAAAGCTTCTGTGTGGCTTGTTCTACGTCGTCATTGATCACGATATGCTGATAAAAGTCGATCGATTGCATCTCACGGCGGGCTACCTGCAGCCGTCGCTCAATTTCTTCCGCCGATTCCGTGCCGCG
>JAUWIQ010000204.1 GCA_030605285.1 Planctomycetota bacterium | reverse complement strand
TTGCCAAACTCCGTGCGAGGTTGGAGCGGGCAGAGGTCAGATCGGGTTGGATCCCAAGAGCGTCCCTGTAATGCTGTTGAGCGGTTTCCAGGTCGCCAAGTCGCCCCCTGATGACGCCCAGATTGTAGTGATACTTTGCATTCTCAGGCGACTTGTCAATGGCCTTCCCGACAGCATCGACCGCTTCCTGCCATTTCCCCTGTTCGACTAATAGATTGCTCCATTCGAAGAACATTTCAGCAAGCAAGCGCCGTGCGTTGGGGGAGGTGTATTGAAATTTGGCTAATTCTTCAAATTGAAGATTGGCGTCGTCTTGGAGTCCCCGCTTCCGCAGAGACTCCGAAAAATTGAAAAAGGCCAGGGCTTCATTCTTTTCCATGATTTTATCAGTGACATCGTGTTTTAATACGCGTCCGTGTCGTGCCGCAGAATGCTGGTAGCGGTCGGCTAACGTTCGCGAGGAATGGTCCAGATCGTTGAGGAGGCTGTCGACAGAGACCGGACCCAGATAAAGAACAGTCAAGTGGCCCGCTGCGTCGATCAGAAAGCTGGCGGGCAAAGGCAGTTTCTGTGCGGAAAATAAGAGTGACTTCTTCATGGAGTAAAGTGTCTGAATGGTCTCTTTCGTAGCCTCTCCGGCATCAAACGGAAAGCCCATGCTGGATAACATCTCCTCTGCCGGTTTTGCCGCTTGGTCTTGTTCAAGACCGTCGACCGACAAAGCAACAATACGAATGCCCGCTTTTCGAATCTCTTCAGCCCGCTTGGTAAATTGGTTCAATTCTTCCAGACACGGTTTGCAGGTGGTCGACCACAAATTAATCAGCACCGGCCCCCCAGAGGTCTTCAGTGATTGCGGTTGGCCACTGAAGTCACGATAGTTCAGGTCTGGCATCCGAAGCAGGGCAACGAGAGGTACCCGCATGTTGGCAGTGGCGGGCTGACCTTTTGGAACGGAAGCAATCAATTGTAGGTTCCGGGCTGGAGTGGTTATGTCGCGTGCCGCTGCCGATCCCTGAGCAAGTTCATAACGGCGGTTCACTTTGAGATCACTGAAAGTTTCAACTTTACCGCCCGGCCAGTGTACCACCACGTTTTTAATTTTATCGACGTTGCCCAGACCAAAATGAATCCATTTGCTCGACTGGGATAAAAAACCTTCACCAGCGCGAAGCGAGCGGATCAATTGTGGCGGATCTCCGGGGGATGGGATACTAGCCTTGGGATCGGCGTCCTCCAAGAGGACCTCGATGCGTGCCCCGATGGCATCGCGATTGGTGGTGGTGCCATTTCCAACCAAACGAATCGTAAGATAGTTTTTGTCTGTCCCACTCTCGTTCCGCATGAATCGCAGTCGCGGCGCGTTGCGATTGGATAGCCACATGTCCTGATCGCCGTCCTGATCCCAATCGACGATACCGATTGCGCGCCCATCATCTGGGAAATCCAGACCGGTGATTGCGGAGACGTTTGCAAAACGGTTCGTGGCTCGCGGATCATTGCCTGTATTTAGAAATACGCAATGCCGCTCGTTTCCACTAAAAGAGCGACCCCCTTGATTTAACATGTTCACAAGTTGTTGGTTGGCGACACCGGTGTTCGATGTATCTTGAGCGTCAAGTGGTGATTGCGACACGACCTGTCGCCAGAAGAAACTTCACAAATCGCTTTTGTCTGTATTTGTCACGTAGCCGTTTGCAACAACTAAATCTTCCCAGCCATCATTATTCAAATCTACGAATTTAGAACTCCATGCCCACCGACCTACCTCCACCTCGGCCTCCGCACTGACATTGCGAAAAGACTTGCCTTGCTGATTGGCGAGCAATGTGTTGCCGCGCGCAAGTCGTTGAAGACGCTTCTTCAATTCCGGTGGGGCATTTGTCTTAAATTGGGACTGGCGGGTGATACGATTGCCGGCGGAGGACCACATGTTACTTATATAGGCATCCATCCAGCCATCGCGATTGAAATCTCCCCAGGTAACGCCCATTCCTGCGGCTGCATCCTCTGCCCCCAGATCCTCAGCGACATCTTTGAAATGACCCCCGGAATTTTGATAAAGATTATCGCGGCCAAAATCGTTAGCGACGTAGAGGTCTTGATCGCCGTCATTATCATAATCCTCCCAAGCTGCTGCATAACTATATCGTGAGTTGTTGGCAGAGAGTCCACTTTCTATCGTCACATCTTCAAAGGCCCAGTCGTCGTCAATAATCTCATTGCGGAGGAGAGAATTTTCGGCACCGGTGTTGGCATCGTGAAACACGAGATTTCCTGTTGCGCCAGGCATGTTCCCTGCCCGACTGTTACTGTCCACCTCGTTTGGCGAATAATAATAGGCGGGAACATAGATATCTAAATCCCCATCCTTGTCATAATCTGCGGCAGAGAGTGACATCACATCTTCGCTCGTTTCCAGGACGGTACGAAGCTGAAATCGTTCACCCTCTTCATTGGATGCAATCAAAACCCCGCCAAAAAAACCAACGACGAGATCTTGATCGCCATCATTATCTAAATCGACCAGGAGCGCACTACGACCATGTTGAAGCCAGTCCATGCCCCACGCTGCCGATACATCTGTAAGCGTACCGTCAGGATTTTGGAGGAATAACAAGTTGGGAAGTCCAAGCTCTTGGCAGAGATAGAGATCTTCCAAGCCATCACCGTTGACATCCTCGAGGGCGATACCCGGCGAACCGAGCAAGTGTCGGCGTTCTTGGGTTCGTTGCAGCCATTGATTCAGCCCCCAACTTAACTGTTCTGCGTAGGAGTCATTACCCTCTAAAATAGACTCGGTACAGTCGACAAACATCGTCTCTGGTCCAAGCGACGAATCAATCATTTCAAAGTCTTCAACTTGGATAGATTCCATTCGCGGGATCGTTCCGTCTGCCTCTTTGGTCCAGCGGATCCGCCAAGTTGCATGCTGTTCGACCATGCCCTCTTTCGTCTTACCGGAACAGGAAAAATACTGCCATGTAGAAATGTGATTCGCAGCGGGTTCAACACGGAAAATTTTCAGCTTGCAATGAATATCCGTGCCGATCGAAAACGGTTTCAGCAACGACTGGATGGCTTCAGCAAATCCCTGGGACTGGGAATACTCCTGGCGTTGGGTCGCATGATCGTCAGAACCCGTCACTTGGTCGTCGGGAGCATCTTCTTGGTGAGCACGTTGGATCTGGAAGTCGTTATCCTGGAAAACGGTCTGCCGCTGGATGGGCAAAAGGGGTGTGCAGACAAAATCACCAGTGACTAGCGGCGCCAGGTCTTTGGCCGTTGGCGTGGGGTCTTCTGCCATCAGCGTCGTAAGTCTATCTAACTGTTTCTTGGCCAGAGAACTAAAAAGTTCCGTGGGCCAGCCATCGTGGGCCGGATTGTCGATCTCGCTCGCTGGCGAATGCGCCGAATCCATCGTCGTCTCGCCACGAACCACCATCGCGTCCGATGAATGCTTTTGGACAGGCGGAGACGATCTCAAGGTGGGTAAAACTCCGGCCGCGTAAAGTACGGCAAACAAGGCGAGTACGCTGCACCCCAAGACTGCTGCCGTGAACGCCACTTTCCTCCACAAATTATGCCGGGAATCACTATCTGCCACGCCGTCCTCATGATCGTGCTGCGAAAAAAACATGCTACATCGTCGTTTGTCGTTTGCACCCGCATCGTTTCGGCCCGAGACCGAGATGTTGCGATCATGCACAGACAGCCATCGCGGCTTTCACCTTGTCTATCAGTATACACCGATGGCTGGATCGTCGGAAACGCCATGTTTTGTTCGGTATCGTCGTCATGAGTGGACCGAATGTGTGTGGTAGGTACGGTACGCATTTTACCTGGACTTATTGCAGGGTGCGGGAACGGAACGCGCCGGACATCCCTAAGCTGGGAAGGGGCGCAAGCGATGCTTGGAACTCCGCAAATCACCCTCGGCAGAGGACCCACCCCATGCCGTCCGCTGTTGCTAGTCAGCGCTGGTTTTTCCTTGCAACGCCGTGATGAGCGGTTCTAGATATTTTTCGTAATTTTTCCAGCGTCCGATCGATGTGTTGTAGATCGGCTGACGTACCTGGACGCGGCTCAATGTCTGTACGGCACGACCCGCTTGATAGAATTCTAAACATTGGTCGTTCCAATCAAGCCCACAGAACGAGATCAGCTCGCGGCTGACGGTCTCCTGGTCCGCCACTAAGCATTCATAGTCGATCTCGTAGATCTGGAGCGGTAGAACCTGGCGCCAATGGTCCATCAGACGTTCGTACTCGTAATGGTAGCAACCGATATCTTGGAGTTGCCAAGCCCAGCGTACGGCACCAAAATCGCTAAAATAACAGGACAGGCAGACATCCATGGCGTTCCTTCGGCAGTGGATGACGTGCGCGTTTGGAAAGAGCAGCGCAATGAGGCCAAGTTGTAAGAAATTGTCAGGCATTTTGTCGACAACACGGTATGCGGTGGGCGCTATTTCCCGTAGGCGATCAAGATAACGCTGGGCCAACGCGGAGAGTTTTTCGGGATGGTCATGGAGGATGCACTCGGAGGTAGCTGCATCCTTGCCGATTGAAATCGAGAGTTCTTCCGCCAAGGATGCAATATCTGAAAGCTCGCCAGCACCTGCAGCTTGAGGGTGGCTCGCGATAATCTGTTCCACCAGGGTTGTACCACTCCGTGGCATGCCGACAATAAAAACGGGGATCGCACTATCAACTCCGCTACGGTTGTTGTCAGCGAAGAACGCCGCTGGGAATCGCTCGATTAACTCGCCAATTTGTTTGCGAAATTGATGTGGATCGAAAGCGATTCCGGCTGCGGCCAATAAGTTCGTTTGCAGCTCGTTGGCCTGTTGGTAGGAACACATCGCGGCATCGTAGGCACCTTGTTTATTCAGGAGACTAC
>JAUWIQ010000322.1 GCA_030605285.1 Planctomycetota bacterium | reverse complement strand
TCCGTCTCACGGCTCGCATCATTGGAATGGGCAACGCCGCCCGGGACCATACTCCAGGTAATCGAGGTCGGTTGGGGCGAATCGTAGGGAGAACGGACCGAACTGCCGCCCGGTCCGGGAACCCAGGCGTTGCTCTTGTGGTCCCAGTCTTCAGCCCCCACGATACCCGCAAGCAGAAATACCGCGCAGGGCGAGAGGATAGCGAACGAACAGAACCGATTGAATCCCTTACGCGTCCCCTTGGATTGCCCCCCAGGACCGGAGTGATTGGGTGCTATTATAAGTGAGAATTATTGCCATCGCAACAAATTTGTTGCGATAAACAGCCGAAGAAAACCATCTCCTTCCAGCCCCTGAGCCCCTCGAAAAACCACCCTGGGGCGTTAAAACCCGCACAAAATCCGCCCAGGGCATGATTCGTGAAATCTTTTAGCACTTCGAATCATCACGGCACTGAAAATATTATTCTCCCACAGGTTTGCAGTTAAACTGAGGAGCGGGTCGACGTGGTGTTCGGTCTCCGTCGCCCCAGCGGGACAACTCCGAAAAGCTCAGCAAAGCGCGCGACGAAATCAAACAACACAATTGCCCGCGCTGCTGGCATGTTTGCAATTCGGTCGACTCGATGATTAATCGCATATTACGTCGCCCCTGGACACTCTTTGATGTGTAAGCGCCTGCATCCTGCGCTTACAAACGGAGCTCGTTTCCTCAACGTCCCGGGGGTTGGCTGAGTAGGGCGCGGAAAATCTGCATCTCCACATGCTTGTGCAGCAGATCCCCGGAACCGGGAATAAAATAGATCCTACGGCGTCGAACTTTGGGCTCAGAGAGAGCTGGAAACTGCTTCACCACCTGCCGGGCTGCCGCAAAGTCTCCGCGAAGATTGGCACCAAGCCGCAGGTCAAAGGCAACCGTATTCTCATCGATCTCCGAAAGGTCCGGATGGCGTGCAAGAAACTGCCTCGCATACAGCTCGCGAAAGGAGCGCCGCTCCGGACGGGAATTTCTGAGAACCAACACCTCCTCACCTCCTAAATCGAACACAAATTGCTCTCTATATTCCGGATACCGTTGCATCCAGTTCACGGCCGCCTCGTTTTTCAACAGAAGCAGATCGGCATTGGCCACTGCACGCCCGGAAGAAAACGGAGTGTGGTATTCGTGCCAGCCACAACGGCGGTTGTATGTATTTAAGGCGGTCATGATCGAAAGGTCGTTGAACTCGCTGTAGCACGCGTCCTCGGAGACTTTGCTCGCATCGCTTAGGGTATCGAGGTCGATGACCACGGCCGGATGGGCCGCCCAACTCAAGGCGAGTGCCTCATTCGGTCCAAAGCCTGCAAGGAGGATACTCTGGTTAAAGTGCCAATGATCCTTAATGAATGGCCCCGGGGTAAAGCGATAGGCCTGATCATTGGTGTCGGAATGTACCAGTTGATCCTGAAGCTTTTCGATACGAAGCGGACGATCAAGAAAATAGGGCACCGTGATGGCATGGCTCGTAACCAGGGCATATTGGCCTACCGCCAAGAGTAGCGTGATCGCCACCACCGCACGCCGCAGAGAGGCCCGCTGCAAGGCCTCGATCGCCATGAAAATCAACAGTACGGCAGGGACCACGCAGGGAGCCAAGTGGCGCGGTTCTTTGACGACCTGCGGAATCAGACAGAACATCGGGCTTAGAAGCCAGGCCCAGAGCAGCGCCCGCGATCCGGCAAGATCACTGAGTCGGAGCGAGCGGATGTTACACTTTGGCAAAAAAAGGGCCAGGAGTAACAGCGGCGTGAGCAGCAGCAGCAGGCTCCGGACAATTTCGAGAAAGTAATACGTGAACGAATCGAATGATAATAATTCCGACGGACCGATCAGACGCACGATCGGCATCGCCGTATTTGCCCAGTTGAGATAGTATTTTTCAAATGCCCGTGGAAAAAATATCCAGAAGGTGCCTACCGCTGCGAGCAGAGGCGCCACCAGCACGAGAGCCAAAGTGCCGGTTTTTTTTACCTCGCCGCGTGCCAACAATCCAATGCCGCAGAGAATCGCCGGGAGCAGAAAAAACAACGGGAAGGTCATCTTGGTCAACATGCCGAGATAAAAACAAGCAGCAAAACCCCACCAGTACCCAGGCTGCTCGGTCCGCAACATCTTTAACCAGAGCAGAAAGCCTATCGCGACCAAGGCGGCGAGGGAAAATTCGACGTATAGCGACCGGCTCAAACCGATCAGCAGCGGGGAACAGAGTACAACAGCAGCAATCAATGGCGACGGACTCTGCAGTTGGAGTTCCCGGCAGAGCAGGTGGATAGCGAGCAGAAGAACGATCGCAAAAAACATGTTTGTCCAGAGTGACGCAGCAACCGAGTTATCGATCGCGACCGCTGGAACTACGAAAAAGGGAAAAATCGAGGCGACTTCGAAATCGTTATAGGGACGGCTCCCTTCCAGCAGGCTCTGCGAAAATCCAAAATACTGCTGCGGATCCATCCAAGTAAGGGCATCCCGGCCCCTCACATCGATGTGAAAATCGATGGCATAGATGATCACCAGGAGCAGCAGCATCGCCGGGAGCAGCCATCGATTCTTTTTCATGACACGTTCTCGCAAAGCGGCTCCCGCTCCCGTATTCTCCGACACAAGGAACCGGGCATACTAACCGAAAGCGACATTATATGGTAATCTGCTATTTCGTCGCGAGGCGGCAAACGCCGCTGAGAATCAAAAAGACAGCCGAGTCCCAGCTGAGGAAAACATAGATGCTCGAGACAATCACCAAGCAACTCGGCAGCGATGCCGATTCCCTCCTGGGCCACGAATGCAAAACGATTGCCAAGGACCGCCTCCATCTGCCGGGTCCTGATTTTGTAGATCGCGTCTTTCTCGATACGGACCGCAATCCCCGCGTGCTCGGCAACCTGGAATGGATTTTGCGCGCAGGCCGACTCGCTGGCAGTGGCTATCTCTCCATCCTGCCGGTCGACCAGGGTATCGAGCACTCAGCCGGTGCCTCCTTTGCACCCAATCCCGATTATTTTGATCCGGAAAATATCGTCAAACTGGCAATCGAAGGTGGCTGCAATGGCGTGGCCTCGACGTTGGGGGTGCTGGGCGCTGTGGCACGTCGCTATGCCCACAAAATCCCGTTCATCGTAAAAATCAACCACAACGAACTGCTCACGTATCCCAATCACTTTGAGCAAATCTTCTTCGGCAGCACGGAACGCGCCTTCGACATGGGTGCCGCTGCAGTGGGTGCTACGATCTACTTCGGCTCAGAAGACTCGGACCGTCAAATTATTGAAGTGGCCGGGGCCTTTGAACACGCGCATAACCTGGGACTCGCGACGATCCTCTGGTGCTATCTCCGCAACGATGCCTTCAAAAAGGACGGCGTCGATTACCATACCGCAGCAGACCTCACGGGGCAGGCCAACCACCTTGGGGTGACGATCCAAGCCGACATCATCAAACAGAAGCTGCCGACCAACAACGGTGGCTTCACCGCGATCAATTTCGGGAAGACCTCTCCCCTGGTATACGAAAAGCTGGCGTCCGATCACCCCATCGACCTTTGCCGCTATCAGGTCGCCAAC
>JAUWIQ010000099.1 GCA_030605285.1 Planctomycetota bacterium | reverse complement strand
GTCCGTGGTACCGCCTCCCTCCGACAGGCCTTGAGCAACACGCTTTGATACCAGGGGGCGGCACGATCCTGCTGCAGCTCACGCTGGGGTCGTGCCTTGAACACGGCCCGCAGCTTGCGTTTCCGATCGAGCAAAGAAGCCGCTTTTTCTGCAGTTTCAGCAACGAGGGAACCCATCTTAGGATGCCCAGGTTCGAGATCTGCCGGGAGATCGCATTTTCGTAACTGCTGACTGGTTGTCGGGCCAATCGATGCCACCACGACGCCGTGGAGTGCTTGATGGAACTCGGCAGTCAGACCGATCTGTTCCGCAACCCGAAGTACGTTTGTAACCTGATTCGCCGAGGTGAAGAGTACCGTGTCGATGTTGCCGGCGACGATCTCTCGAATATTATTCTCGAGATCTTCTGTATTGACCGGCAGTGCCCAGCGGTAGACCCGGACTGGTAGTACCGTTGCCCCGCGTGCTTCCAGTCCTGCGAGTAGCCTCGGATTTGTCTCGCCATATTCCTGTAAGGCGATGGTCATCCCGGCCAGCGGTACATGTTGGTCCAAAGTCTGCAAGATCTCACGCCAGGTATATGGCTCCGCTGCACAAAAAGTTGGTATGATTCCTAACTCTCTGAGCATCGCCTTGGGCTTGGGCCCCCGCGCAACCGTCGTAGTGTCGGTCAGGGCCGAAAGAAAACGTTCGCGATTGACATGCCGCTCGACAGCCTCGACTAACAACTTAGTGCCCACCCCAGTGAGCAAAATAACCATATCAATTTCTGCAGTGATCAAACGATGGGCAAAGTCAATCGCTTGGGTATTGTCATCGAGAGGAACTTCGCGCATCGAAGGACTGACATGGGAGTGACCACCATGACGTTCGATAAGCCGTGCCAACTCCTCGGCGCGACGGCTTTCAAAGGCGGCCACATGAAATCCAGCAAAAGACATAGGGAAGAGCACCCCAAAAGGAAAACTGGGTCTTCCCTCATGCTAACGTGGCCAGCAGTCACGGAACAGGCGGGACTGCAAGAGCTTTTCATGCAGAAAAAAATATTCCGTGTTGCCGAGGTCTGTCTGCTGAGAGAAAGAGTCGCTCAACAGACCACGGTGTGACGGAGAATAAACCAAGCACGCTGGCAGGCCTGCCAGATGCCATACCGCTTGGCCATGTCCCGCGTCGTGGCGGTGATTGGCATCTCGTAGATCTGCTTGCCGCGATAGGAAAGTCTGGCGATTAACTCCGCTTCGACACCGTGGCGGTTCTGTCTGATTGGCAACCCCGTGATCACAGATCTCCGGAACGCTTTGATCGAACTTTCGGTACCGCTTAGGTTTTGTCCCGTGCAAAAGTTCGAAAATGAGGTCAAAATATGCCTGCGAAACCGCTCTGGCCAGGCAGACACTTCTTGCGATGAGAGTAGGCTGTGCGATCCGTAGAGAACATCACAGCAGTTTGCCAGGATCGGTTTGATCAGCATGAGAATATCATTGGGATCGCAGAGAAGATTATTCTCCAGGATGACGACCACGTCCCCACGCGCGGCGGCGAATCCGGTCCGCAATACCGAGCCTCTGCCACGGTTGCGATCATGCAAAAGCACAGACAGTTCCTCATGTTGACTGGCAAACTCTGTCGCGAGGGCGGCAGTGCCGTCCGTACTGCCATCATCGACGAGGAGGATTTCCTTGTCCGCTGCTAAAGTAATCAGCCCATGCAGGATTGCCGGTAACGATTCTTTGATGTTGTAAACCGGTACGATTATGGAAAGTGTTGGATTGCCCTCGGATTGCTCGGCTTCGTCGAGCCGGGTGTTCGTCTTGGCGGGCGTTTGCGCTCTGCGTTGGATATGCTGAGTTCCGAACTTTGGCTGCGGGTAGGCCTCGGCTCTTCTGAGTGATCCATAGTCGCGGCCAGAAATTAGCCGCGAGAGAATGATCGGTCCGTTTCGTTTTTCCATCATGCATATCCTCAACACAGCTAAGCCAGTAAGAACAAAATTCGTTTCAGACATCTCGCGATGCCCAAGATATCAATCGGCCAAACGCATAGCTCAACATCGGCCATGTGTTGAGTCACCCGGCTTTTGCGCGTGATACAGTTCTGACGACCAGATGGGGTGTGAAGTTTGTGCTCATTGTGGCACCTGAAAGCGAGTCGTGTACTCGGTCGTGCAGGATGTGCCGATGATCAGGATGCTTGTGGCGGCACGTGGCGTGGCAAGGGTATGTCGTAAGGGCATGGAAACCGAGTCCTCCGAAAAGTGGTGGCCCAAAGCTGGGGATGAGAACATTTTGGATGGGCTCTGGTAAAATCGATTCCGCTGAGGCCTGCCTAGCAGGTAGGTTCGCTCGCGAGTAGGATGGAGTGGATCTTACCGCCAGAATTGAAATGAATGAGGTCCTCCTTGGAAATTGGTTGTAAAACCCCATGACCGGGCCCCTGATAGCCCTGATGTCCAAGTTAATTAGCGGGGCGAGTGTGCGTTGGGTCGACTGTCAGCCAGACACCTGTCAGCGTGTCTATTTTGCGAATCACACCAGTCACCTGGATTCGCTGGTCATCTGGTCTGCACTGCCGAGTCCCATCCGCGCTCTCACCCGTCCCGTGGCCGCCAAAGACTATTGGGGAAAAACACGTCTCCGCCGATATGTAGCCGGACGGTTTAACGCCCTGCTTATTGATCGCAAGGACATTAAGGTACACCAGTCCCCCGTGGACATGCTGCTCAGGGAAATTGGCAATACCCATTCTCTGATTGTGTTTCCTGAGGGACATCGATCTGCGGGGTCCCAGGTCGGAGAGTTCAAAAGCGGACTCTATTATTTATGTAAAAAAAGACCCGCCCTGGAGGCGGTACCAGTCCATCTGGACAATATGAACAGAATTCTTCCGCGGGGTGAGTTTTTACCAGTGCCGCTTCTGAGTAGTATCACGTTTGGACCACCCATGTCCTTGGGTACTGGGGAGCAGAAAGTCGATTTTCTTACGCGGGCCCGTGAGGGCCTTTTGCGTTTGAAGGATGTCTAAGTATGGTCAACGACCCGGTAACCTGGATTTTTGTAGCGGGTGTTCTGTTGCTGCTGGGAGCGGCGACTACCGTAGGCCAGTTTCTCAAGGGCCAGCCAGAGTCGGGTCTGAATCCTGCGATAGTCCAGACTTTCAATCGGCGCGTCCGGGTCTGGTGGTTGCTTTGTTCTCTTCTGGCTGCCGCCCTGTTTTTGCCACGGAGTGTGACAGTCGTTCTCTTCGGGCTGCTATCATTTTGGGCCTTGCGGGAATTTATCACCCTGACCCCCACCCGGTTGAGTGATCACCGCACACTTTTTTGGGTCTTTGTCCTCTTCACACCCTTGCAGTTTGTCTTGGTAGGGATGGGAAAATATGACATCTACAGCATTTTAATCCCGGTCTACGGACTGCTGTTTGTGACCGCGCGGGTTGCGTTTTCCGGCGACCCAAAGCGATTTCTCGAACGCACGGCAAAAATCCAGGCAGGTCTCGTATTGTGTATCTATTGCTTGAGTCTCACGCC
This sequence comes from Planctomycetota bacterium, assembly GCA_030605285.1. Next base: position 3,490 of record JAUWIQ010000099.1, on the reverse strand, counting down.
CGCGCTGTTGTACCTGGATATTTACCCTTCCAGTGAGCTGCGATTCCTTAATCAAGCGACGGCCGAGGCAACAGCAATGGGAAAAGTCGTCGAGGTGGCAAAATATCCGCCGTGGGGCAAGAATGCCCTGTTGCTATTTTATTTTGTCTTCATGGTCCAGATGGGCGATGCCTTTCAGTATCTTTGGGGTAAGATTCTCGGCAAAACGGTAATTGCCCCAGCGATCAGTTCCACCAGGACCTGGGAGGGCCTTCTTGGAGGAGCCGGTAGCACCGCACTGCTGGGGGCGGCGCTGTATTGGGCAACCCCGTTCAACGAATGGCAGGCAGGCTGTCTGTCGCTTGTCATCGCCCTGACCGGATTCGCCGGAGGGATGGCGATGTCGGCAATCAAGCGAGATCGCGGTGTCCAGGACTATGGCACACTCGTGGTGGGCCATGGGGGCGTGCTCGATCGCATTGATTCGCTCTGCTTTGCGTCTCCCGTATTCTTTCTCCTGACCAAAACTTTTTTTACACCCAGTTAGCAGATCAGGGCAGTGAAAAAATCCAAACGGTGGCCCGAGATAAGGGGCCGCCAGAGGCGCGCGGAAAAGAGACTCAAGGCAGCAGAAACCCCTAGCGCAAGATAGTTTGTTTCGGCTGCTGGAGCGGCTGTTGCCTGGTCGCCTGATGCCTTTCCCTTCTCAGGGTCGAGCCAATGCTCCCCGGCGCAAAAGAAAGCGATTCGGTAGCGGGCCGCTCACCCGCAGCATACCATCCGTCCCTGGCCAGCCGGGGCCCCGTTTTTGGCGAGTTGCGGGGCGGGCCTGCAGGCGGCTTTACGTTTTCGGAAGGCACGTTGCCAATGCGATGAATCAGGTTGGGCTTGGGACGTGTCCGCCGCACATTGCTGGCAAGCACAACGAAAGGATTTCCTGCGACCGGTGGAGAGGCTTGCCGCGGCGGACTGCCCTGTTTGACCCAATTCAGCCAGGAATCTTGTAACAGTGCCAGATTATCGACTCCATACGCAGCGTCGAGGGCACGCAGCCAATTTTCGTCACTCAGGCCATCCCCGATAAATGCAACGAATTGACGGCGTCCTTTCTCCTCGATCAGGTAGCGAGCCAGCGAATAGCCTTGGGCATAAAGCGGCAGCACATCGGACGGATACTCTTTCATTGCGAACATGTGGCTAAAAGAAATCCCCCGTCGCGTTTGCAGAAAAGTCACCAACATTTTTTCATGGCGAGCTTTTTCGGAAGTGTGTTCTACTGTCGTGCAGGCGCCCTCATCGGCCCAACGAGGTAGCGGTTGACGGAAGTGGGTGGCAAAGATGGTATGGGTCACTTCATGCGGCAGAACCGAATCGAGGATACGGATCTCGGAGCCCTGGATGTTCATCCGCCAGCCCCCAACCTGTCCGTCCTGAAAGATGAAGCTTGTCGCGCCACCCGCCCCGAGATGTGGTGCCACCTGAGCGGAGATGGGACAGGGGCTACTCCAACGAGGGAGCTGCTTGCCCAACCACTCCAAGGCAAGTTCTCGGCGAAAGACTTCTGCCTGATCACCGATTTGTTGGGCCAATCGGCTCGAGGGTGCGGTGACAATAAAATTGGCAGTGCGATACGAGGCGGCGACGCTGCTCAGGCTGGCCAGGAGAATGGCCACACGCAGGACGGGAGCTTCCATGCTCTCTTTATCCTTCGCTAGATTCTGGATCAAACGGCCGTCGTTCCATCGGCGGCCTCCTTTTACGGGGGCGGGGAGAGTAGCGAAATGCCCGCGCCGGGACCAGAGCAGTTTTTCCGTCCCAAATGGGTCAAAACGAACCGTTGCAAAAAACGTTTGCCCAGCGCTTGGTGCGCCGAGCTCACAGAAGGCGTCCTGCCCTAACGTAGCAGTTTGCTGAATGGGTCTGTTAAAAAAACGGCGCGTTTGAAAAAACACGCGTTGCAAAAGTCGCTGCAAGCGAGTAGCGGTTATGGGGTTTAAAGGGACTACACGGATTTGGGGTAACTCGGACCCGTGTTGGCGGAGGATCGACACGTTTTGCACTTGTTTTATGAGGCAAAACTTGACAGCCTGGGGGGGCAGGCTTAGGATCGAATTTATATAACCCCTTTATTTTTCTGCCCCTTACAGTTTTGTGGTCAGGCCCGGATGAGCGTCGAGAACCTTCAAATCCTGCTCTATGTTTTGGCGGGAATCGCTCTGATTTTATTCCTTGTGGCAATCATCATGAGCCACAAGTCCTGGAAGGCCCATACCTTGATTATGGTCTTCCTCGTTTTTCTGGCCTCCGGCACTACCATGGTCTTGAGTGTGCAGGCGCTGAAGGCTCACCAAGCGTGGCGGGAGATTCTCCACGGGTCGCCAGGAGAGCGGGCAAGCGGGCTGATCGCCGAGATGGAGAAACTGCAACTGGAGAATCAAGAACTTGAATTTGGCAAGGAGGAACCAGACGGGCAGATTACCAAGCCTGGAATCGCTCAACTCAGCCTCAAACTGGCAGAAGTGCTCTACGATCGCGGGCGGATGTGGACTGACTGCAAGCCTGCGCCGATGGCTCCCGATAATGAGTCCGTGACGGTGACTATCCAGCAGCAGTCGCCTTCTCAGATTACCGTCAATTTAATTCTTTATGTATTTGAGGCCCGTCCATTCTCTGCAGGAGGTCCATACCTGGGTATGTTTCGTGTTTCTGCAGTCACTGGCGGTGCGGGCGCAGATGCAGGGGAAGACCAGGGCGGGGATGCGGCGGCGGGGCAGGTGGTCGTCACCCTGGAGCCCAACTGGAAGATGTCCCAGCAGGAACAGACCCGCGTGGCCGAGAGTGCACGGAACGAACAACCCTGGATTATGTACGACAAGATGCCGGTCGATGGACATCAGGTGTTTGCAATATGGATGTTTGGTAACGAGGAAACCACTCAAGAAAGTGAATTTGACCAGATGGTCCAAGAAGCAGCCAAAGAAAAATTCAAATCACTTCCAGAACCTGAGGCCGCAGCCAAGTTAAAAGAATGGACAGCGATGCTAAAGGAATTTAGCCAATTTGATGATATTGATCGCACAGCGCGGCTCGAGCAGTACTTTCGATCAAATACGCGGCAAGAATTTATCGAGGATCACCAGCCAGCCAGGGACGATCATCCTCCCGAGCGGATTGAAGAACAGGTTGAATTTCAGGAGGATTATCCAGACGACGAGACGGAGCCACGGTTCGTCGATAATCAGATGGTGTGGCTTCTCCGAGAGCCCCCGGAAGGCACGAACATCATTAAAGATCCCATTACAAATAGTGAGATCCAAGTCGAAGCGATCCCAACGATTGATGAATTGGTGCGTCTCGAAATTGTTGAACGGGTTGATGAGGGGGCGGCAAGATATTCCCGCAAGCTGCGGGATTACGGTTACCTGTTTCGCGACTTGTATCTGGCCCTTGATCACCAGCAGTTGCAACTTGTCGAGATCGGTCTGGACATTAAGGAAGTGAACCAATTACT
>JAUWIQ010000054.1 GCA_030605285.1 Planctomycetota bacterium | reverse complement strand
TCGCTTCGCCAAGGCCGTCACCTGGGGCGACTATGACGCCGACCGCTTTCCCGACCTCTATGTCTCGAACTATGGTACCCCCAACCGACTGTACCATAACAATGGGGATGGTTCGTTCACCGATGTCGCAGCCGATCTGGATGTCGATCGACCCCTCATGAGCTTTCCCGCCTGGTTTTGGGATTTTGACAACGACGGCCAACTGGACCTTTACGTCTCCAGCTCCGATGGCCGGAAGGGCAGCTTGGTCCCCTACGTTCGCGGTCATCTAGGCCAGCCCACAACCATGGCACCACCGCGATTTTATCGTGGCATCTCGGGACATCGCTTTGAGGAAGTAGCGCAGCAACAAGGCATCTCCCAGATCACACTTCCGATGGGTGCCAATTTCGGGGACTTGGACAACGATGGCTTTCTCGATTTCTATCTGGGCACGGGATATCCTGATTACGAAGCGCTGATGCCCAACGTGATGTACCACAACCAGCGGGGAACAAAGTTTCATGATGTTACTTTTTCGGGTGGCTTCGGCCATCTTCAAAAAGGGCATGGCATCGCATTTGCCGACTTCGATCATGATGGGGATCAAGACGTCGTCGCTCAAATGGGTGGCTTTTTTCACAGCGACAATACGAACGATGTCGTTTTTGAAAATCCCGGATTTGAAAACCGCTGGATTACCGTCAAGCTGACCGGCACGCAATCGAACCGCGCGGCAATCGGATCCCGGATCCACGTTGTCATCGATGAAAACGGACAGCAGCGTTCTATCTACAAACACGTCAACAGCGGTGGCAGCTTTGGGGCAAATCCGTTGCGACAGACGATCGGCCTCGGCAAAGCATCGCAGATTGTGAAACTCGAGATTTATTGGCCAACGACCGATACCACCCAGACCTTCTCAAACGTGCCGCTCGATACGGTGATTCACATTACCGAAGGGAAGCCCCAGCTCGAGCAACTCGAACCGAGAAGCTTGGGAATTGCCAACTTCTGAGGCCCTTCTTCGCCCTTGAGTCCTAGCGGCACGAACATCAGGCGTTTTTGGATTGGATTCCATGCGACTCCTAATCTAATACGCTGTGGGTACAACGCCGACGAATTTTAATTATAATATCCCTATCGGCTCTGTTGCATATTACCCATGCCAAGTGCATAGCCACTAGATTGCCTTATTGGGCCAGACATTAACTTTTGATTTGATTCGCACTCCAATGGTTCTGGGCTGCACGTCAGGTGCAGTCTCGCTGCGAGATCGAACTGATAATTGGGAAATCTTCATGCCGGCAATCTACCCCTACCACCATGTTGTCCAAGATAACGAAGTTGAACCCGATGGCTATGTCAGTTGTTTAACCTACCTGCTCTGGACACGATCGGCTGCGCTCGCCCATTCAGCCGAGCATGGCTGGGGTGAGCAGCGTTATCTCGATATTGGTGCCGCCTGGGTTGTGCGGTCTCACGCGATCCAATACCTGCGGCCCGCATTTGCGGGCGAGGAGGTGATGATCGAAACATGGGTCTCTCGTTTCCAGAAAACTAAATCGTTGCGCAAGTACAGGATTAGTCGGCCCGCGGACGATACCCTGCTTGTAACTGCTGAGACCAATTGGGCGCTGATCGATATCACCAAGCGAAGACCCTGCAGGATCCCAACCGATCTCAAGGAAGCTTTTCAGATCGTACCGGAGAGTGAAGAGCCTCCGATGAGGCCCAGATCCACGGCGCAAGCGACTGCTGACTGAGATCTGAACCCATTCGCCCTAGCGACGGACACAAGGATGAGCCGAGCAAGAGTTGCGGTCACCGGTTTTGGCCTGATCAGCGCCCTGGGAAGAGGCGCCGACGAGAATGCTGCCGCCCTGCGAGCAGGCAAATCCGGGCTTATCGGTCGCCCCGAATGGGCAGACGACAAAATACGATCTCGTGTGGCAGGCAATGTCGACATCGAGCCGTTGCGCACCCACTTTGATCGCAAGGAAAGCCGGTTTTTATGTGATGCCGCCCTGCTGGCTGCAGTCGCCATGAAAGATGCAATCGAGCACGCGGGACTTTCGCAAGCTGAGGTAGAAGATCCACGAACCGGTGTGGTGATGGGAACCGGGGGTGCCAGCGTACCGGATGCAGTTGCCCTCGGGGACCGAATGAGAAAGCGCGGGGGCGCAAAGGTTGGTGCCTATTTTGTTCCACGCATCATGGGATCGTCGGTCACTGCAAACTTGGGAAGTATGTTTCGGATTCACGGCCATTCCTACTCGATGACATCCGCCTGTTCAACCTCCGCGCATACCATCATGCACGGGCTCGATTTGATTCGTTCTGGCCGCCAAGATCGAGTTTTTGCGGGTGGGGCTGAGGATATCAACGTATTTTGCGTGTCGTCATTCGATGGCATGAATGCACTGTCGACTGATTACAACGATCAACCCCAACGGGCATCCAGGCCGTTGGATCGTGGACGAGACGGATTTGTCTATTCGGGCGGTGCCAGTATTTTGGTTCTGGAAAATCTGGAAATCGCCCAAAGTCGGGGTGCAAACATTTTGGCGATCCTCGAAGGAGCCGGAGCATCCTGCGACGGAGAGGATATGGTGGTTCCGAATCAAATAGGCGCTGAAACCGCTATGCGGCTATCGCTGGAGGATGCGGGGATCTCCCAGGAGCAGGTCCAATACATCAACCTGCATGGAACATCGACGCCGGTGGGAGATCTTAAAGAAATCCAGGCCATTGTGAGCGTCTTCGGTTCCAAGCTGCCGGCGTTTTCTTCTACGAAATCGATGACCGGTCATGGATTGGGAGCCGCGGGCGCGCAAGAAGCAATTTTTTGCATCCTGATGATGCAAGCTGGTTTTTTGGCGCCCAATATTAATCTGGAAGATCCCGAGCCGATCGTGGGCGACCTGCCTGTAGTACGGGAAACGCAACCAGCAGAAATAGGATGGGCCCTGAGTAATTCCTTTGGATTTGGCGGCACCAACTGCAGCCTGGTGTTCTCCCATCCCAAGGAGAATCTCTAGAGACTTGGGCATGGCGTCTCGCTGAGCTGTCCCTTTGGGTATCCACCATTGAGCAGAATTCAGGCTGGCTCTCTAAGCCTACCGCCGGTCCACCACGCGTTGGGCCTTGCCCTCGCTCCGCGGTAGCGTCTGGGACGCTAACAAACGGACCTCCACGCGGAGTCCCACCACGCGCTTCAGTTCGCTGCATATGAGGGTTCGTAGCGGGTCCGTATCCGATCCGCTGCAATCGCCGCTTATCTCGACCTCCACCGCCAACTGATCCAGATCGTCTTTGCGGGTCAACTCGATCTGATAGTGGGGCAACGTGCCATCGACCGCTAAGAGTGCCGACTCAATTTGTGACGGATAGACGTTGACCCCACGAATGATCACCATGTCATCGGTCCGCCGGCTGATTCTGCGAATCCGTCGGAGCACACGGCCACAGGGACAAGCCTCCGACATCATCGTGGTGATATCGCCCGTACGGTATCGGATCAAAGGCATCGCTTCTTTGCTGAGCGTGGTCAGCACCAGTTCGCCTTCTTCGCCGCTGGGCAATACATCGCCAGTCTCCGGATCGATGATCTCGGGAAAGAAGTGATCTTCAAACAGATGCAGGCCGTCCTGCTGCTCACACTCGGCGGCGACACCCGGACCGACAATTTCTGAGAGGCCGTAAATGTCGAACGCCTTGATACCGGCCGCCTGTTCGATTCGCTCACGCATCGCCTCCGTCCAGGGCTCAGCGCCAAAAACCCCAGTACGTAATGAGGTCTTTCGCAGATCGACGCCCAGCTTGTCGGCCCGATCAAGCAGATGCAGGAAGTAGCTCGGCGTACAACAGATAACCGTGATGCCAAAATCCTTCAACACGGCAAGCTGGCGATCCGTATTACCGCCCGAGGTAGGCACCACCGTTGCACCCAACGCTTCGCCACCGTAGTGCAGTCCCAATCCGCCCGTAAACAGGCCGTAACCATAGGAATTTTGAATCACATCCTGGTCATGGACACCATAGGCTTTCAAGGAGCGGACCACGGCCGACGTCCAGACTTCCAGATCGCGCTTCGTGTACGCCACCACGATCGGTTTGCCGGTCGTACCGCTCGATGCGTGGATCCGGCGAACCTCGGCCAAGGGACAGGCCAGCAATCCGTAGGGAGAGGTCTCGCGCAGGTCCTGTTTTAGCGTGAAGGGCAGACGCGCCAAATCGGCGAGGCCGGTAATGTGCTGCGGCAGCAGGCCCGCAGCGGTCATTCGCGTCCGCGCCCATGCAACCTGGTCGTAGGCCCGCTGCAGGGCCCGCTGCAAACGGCTCACCTGCAGTTCAGTCAATTGCGCGCGTGAAACGTAATCGACTTCTCCGATAAGCTCTGAATCCAAGGGCACGGGAGAGGGGTCCATTTTTCTTATTCCCTGTCCATTCTTGCATCAATCGGCACCACCAGCTGCCGACAACTCAATCCACCAGGAGATTTTCGATTTTGGCCCGAATCTGATCCACGCTGGGCACAATCTGAGCCATCAGCCCGACATCGTAGGGAATCGGGCAGTCGAGAGTACACAACCGCCCGGGCGGCGCCTTCAGTTCAGCAAATGTCTCACTCGCAATCGTGGCAATGATTTCGCCCGCAAAACCGGCGGTCGACGTATCTTCGTGCACCACCAGCGCCCTGCCGGTTTGCCGTACACTCTCAAGCACACGCTGCCGATCCCAAGGCACAATCGTCCGCAGATCTAGAATTGTGACCGCTCCGGAAAAGCTGGCTGCGGCCTGGATGCAGCGGTGAACCATATCTCCCCAAGTAATAACCGTTAGCTGGTCGCCTTGGGCGCAAATCGCCGCACTCCCAAAGGGCAGGCAGAAGTCGTCTCCCGGATATGCCCGCTGCGAAAGGGGATCGACGAGGAGCGCACGGTGTTCGAAAAAGAACGTCGGGTCATCCCCACGGAGCGCCGTCCGCAGCAACCCTGCCGCATCTTCTGCATTGCTGGGAAAGGCGATCCGCCAACCGAGCATATGTGCATAGATTGCCTCCCCGGTCACGCTGTGCCAAGGATCGCCATGTTTCTTGCCGTAGCCAACCGGGATCCGCACGACCATGGGCGCCGCAAATTTGCCTGCCGTCCGCCAGCGCAAAGTTCCGACATCGGTCATTTGTTCATGCGCGGCATCGGCATACTTGCGGAATTGGAGTTCCGGGACGGGCAACAACCCGCAAACCGCCATGCCGATTGCCCGCCCGATAATGCCCTCCTCCGAAAGTGATGTATCAAAAACACGTTCGCTGCCTAACCGTTCCTGTAGCGAGCGGGTCACTCCATGAATGCCACCGTAGGCACCCACATCTTCGCCAAATACAATCATCCGCTGATTGCATCTCATTTCGCTCTCCAACGTTCGCTGGATCGCTGCGCGAAGGTCGACCGGTTCGCCACCAGTCTGTGGAATTTCAGGACCGAGTTGGGGGAGTGCTTGCTGAGAGCGCAATCCGCCTTGCACTGGAGCGGTTTCAAAAAACAAATGTTTCAAGACATCTTCCGGTGGCGGCGGGGCCGCCTTTTCGATGGCCTCAAGTGCTTTTTGAACTTCACACTCAACATCGAGTTCCAACTCGCGGAATCCTTGTGAGGAGAGGCGTTTGGTCGATTGCAAAAATTCCTTCAATTTGACCAACGGGTCGTTGGCCGTGGCGGCCTGCAATTGTGCCGCACTTTTGTATCGCTGCTTGTCGTTAAAGGCATGGCCGACGAGTCTCGGGACACTTACTTTCAGCAGACACGGTCCCTGCCCGCTGCGCACGTACTCCAAAGAGCTTGAAATCGCCTGCCATGCTTCCAACGGGTCGCTGCCACTGGCCTCGACCACTTCAAGATTTCCGTAGGCAGCGAGATTGGTTGCAATATTACCGTTCGGGGTCTGGTAGTCCGAGGGGACCGAAATCGCATACCCGTTGTCCTCAATGAAAAAAAACATCGGCAGCTTGAGCGTGGTGACAATATTCAATGCGGCCCAGAATCCGTTTGCTGCCACACTCCCATCTCCGCCAGTCGCCACCGCTACGGCACCTGCACTCGATTCTTCGCCCAGTATTCTTTGACGATAACAGAGCGACTGCGCCCAGCCGGCTGCCGGGGTAAACTGCGTCCCCACATTTCCAGAACTCGGGAGCACCGTTGCCCGTTTTCTACGAGGCATGTTGAACACCACACCCACATCACGACCCTCGCTGGGACTTCCACTTTTAGCGACGCTGGCCGCCAGGGCCTCCTCCGCCGTCAAGCCGCTGGCGAGCAAAAGAGGACGGGAACGATAATAGACGCTCGCCGCATCCTGGGGATGGTCCAGACTGAGACCTAATAAAACTTGAGCCAGTTCGTGGCCCGCAGCTGAAAGCTGCAGCTTCGTTCTGCCTTGCGGCGCGAGTTGCTCTTCTTCCACTCGATCGATCTGTCGCGACAGCAAGACAAGACGTGCTACCTCCAGCCAGTCGGGTTCGGTGGCTCGCCCTCTTCGCTCGGCATCCCTTGCGTCAGCGTTGGCTTGTTGAGAAGCCGCATTATCAAGATGCACCTGCTTAGACGCCTCCGATTTCATAAGTTCGTTTCACAACAGGCTCTGATTTTTTAAAACGTTTTCAGCCAGCGCTGGGCAATCTCGATCTTGACGAATGCCTCATTGTTTTGCCATGTAGTTTTCAATTTCCTTCTAGTATATTAACAAAATGTCAGAAACTGCGATAGTTCGCCACGAGCCGGCACCGCAACGAAGTGCCAAAGCGATTGCGAAGGTTCGAGAACTACTGAGTATCGATGCTCGCTCGCTGGGACTACTGCGGATCGGCCTTGCAACGCTGGTACTGGTTGACCTCATCCAGCGTGCCGGAGATTTGCAAGCGCACTACACAGACTTTGGTGTATTGCCCTCGTGGGCAACGCCGCACATTCTCTCCTATCACCCTTTTCATTGGTCGTTGCATCTGGCCAGCGGCAGCTGGCAGTGGCAGGCGTTTCTGTTCGTGGTAGCCGGTGTGGCGGCAATCGCCATGCTCGCGGGCTATCAGACGCGGTGGGCCACCCTCATCACTTGGGCACTGCTCGTGTCCCTGCACACGCGCCATCCGCTCGTACTCAACGGCGGGGACCACCTCCTGCGGATGCTGCTTTTCTGGAGCATCTTTCTGCCTACGGGCATGCGTTTCTCCTTGGATCGGCGATTTTCGCAACCGAGCAGCCCGCCTCAAGCGGTGTTTTCCGCCGCCACTGCTGCCATCATGTTGCAGGTGTGTCTTATGTACTGGGTAAGCGCGGCCACCAAGACCGACGTCCAATGGACAGAAACTCGTTGGGCCCTGTACTACGCATTGAATATTGACCAGATCTCCACTAGTTTTGCAAAGTGGCTACTCGGCTTTCCCGAATTTTTGCGCTGGCTCACTGCGGCTACTTTGTGGCTCGAATGGTGGGGGCCGGTATTGCTCTTCATACCCTTCTACACCGCCAGAATTAGGACCCTGGTCATCCTGTTGTTCGTCGGATTCCATCTCGGAATCGGGTGCTGCATGGAGCTGGGTCTATTCCCTTGGATCTGCCTTGTCGGCTGGTCCGTGTTCCTGCCCGGTAGCGTGTGGGACCGGCTCGAAAAAGCGATTCCCTTGCGATCGAAATCAACGTCACCGCCACACTCGGACAGCGGCTCGCCAGCGCAAGCGAAATTTCGAACCCCTCTGGGGATCAATATCCTGGTCACTGCCCTGGCGGTATACGTACTCATCTTTAGTCTGCAGGTCGTGTATCCGGGACGATTCGCCTGTTTTGACCAACGCTGGAAGAGCGTGGGCTACACACTCGGATTGGAACAACGGTTTGATCTCTTTGCACCCAAGCCAACCATCATCGACGGCTGGTTCGTCGCGGTGGCAACCCTGGAGGACGGCAGTCAGGTCGACTTGCTTCAGGGAGGAGACGCCGTCCGTTGGGAAAAGCCCCAGATGCTCTCCGCCAGATACCCCAACGGCCACTGGGGGGCCTATATGTTCTTTTTGAAAGAACCCAAAGAGGCGGCCACGGTTCATCGTCCGTTCTATGTAGAGTATCTGAAGCGTGCCTGGCGACAGGCCCGCGGTGGCCAAAACAAGATTCAGAAGGTCGAACTCTATCTAGTCCTGGAGCAGACGCTACCCTACCCTCAAGTACCGAAACCTGAACGCATCTTACTCTTTCGCGATAAACCGAGGTACGACCGCGTAAACTATTTTCAAGTACCAATGCCGTAAAGAACCCTCTTCAGGTAGACCTGATAACGATGCCGAACAAAGCACTTTTGGAAGTGCGTCGCAATATTGACGCTGGCAACCTGGAAACCGCAAAAGAAGCGTGTCGACACATCCTACGAGCCAATCCTCGCAGCAGCGAAGCATGGAATCTGCTCGGCTGGATCCAGGGCCAACAAGGGAATTTCTCGGAGGCAACCAATTCGATCGGTGAGGCAATTGCGATTGATCCCGATCAGGCCCAGTTGCACCGTAATCTAGGCTCCGTTTACTGGACGGCTGCGGATCCCGGCATGGCAATCGAATGCTACAAGCGTGCTGTGGATCTCGAACCGCAAGATGTCGACGCACAAAACAGTTTGGGTATCGCCCTGAAACAGCACGGACAATTGGATTTGGCCGTTAAACATCTGCGGGAGGCCTTGCGCCTCTGCCCCGATATCGCGACTCCGTACCAGAATCTTGCGGAAACACTCAGCGAGCTGGGCAATGTGGCCGAGGCCCTCCAACTGTATGAAGAAGCTGTGCAAATTGCTCCGACTGATGCGGGACTACGGAATGGATTGGGTGTCATGCTCAAGATCGACGGCCAGTACGAGCAAGC
>JAUWIQ010000488.1 GCA_030605285.1 Planctomycetota bacterium | reverse complement strand
GGCCGATTGTAGTCCGCCTGCCGACTGCGGACAACGATCCACAAGCGGCCCTTCCTTGACCCGATACGCACGATGTCCGCAACTGGCGGGTCGGACAAGCGGGCCTGGGAAGGGGACGGCCCGAGGTAGAACCATTTGCCCTTCCATTAAAGGCCTTTGCGACTTGCCCGATCGCAGTTTTCAGGAGTCTGTGGAAATGAATCGATTTGGAATCCTTGGCGGTCGGCTTCTCACCAGTGCCACGATCCTGCTGGCCACCTCACTCGGGCAAGCGCTGGCGGCGGAGAACACCTGGCCCAATTGGCGAGGACCCCAAGGCAATGGGATCAGCCAGGAGGCAAGCCCGCCCGTCCACTGGAGTCCGGACGAGAACATCCTCTGGAAACTTTCCCTGCCCGGACCGGCGGGAGCAACGCCCGTGGTCTGGGGCGACCGCATCTTTTTAACGAGCGTCGGTGAAAACGAAGATGATTTGCTGCTGCTCTGCGTCGATACCTCTGGCAAGCTCCTCTGGACTCGGAAGGTGGGCGACGGCAACGAGGCGGTGCGCGGTGATGAGGGCAATTTTGCCTCCCCCTCTCCAAGTACCGATGGGGAACACGTCTGGGTGTTCATGGCCAATGGTCTTTTGGCCTGCTACGACATCGACGGCAACGAAGTCTGGAAAAAGGACCTGCAGCAGGAGTATGGCGCCTTCGATATCCAGTTTGGCCTCTCCAGCTCGCCGCTGCTGGATGGGGATCGACTCTATGTCCAGTTGATTCATGGCCCCTGGAATGACAACCCCCACAAAGGCCTGATCGTTGCCCTGGATAAAAAGACCGGCAGCGAGATCTGGAAACATGAGCGAGCGACCGACGCGATTGATGAGTGCAAACACTCCTACACGTCACCCGTGATGTACGAGGATGCCAACCAGCGGTTTCTCGTAACCCACGGCGCAGACTATTGTATTGCCCATCGCCTCGAGGACGGGAGTGAAATCTGGCGCTGCGGAAACCTCAACCCCAAGAACAAATACAACAACACGTTGCGGTTTGTCGCCTCGCCTGCCTGTGGACCCGGGTTGATCGTGGTCCCCACGGCCAAAAAAGGCAAAGTGGTCGGGATCCGCCCGCATGGCAAGGGAGATGTCACGGATTCGCAACAGTTCATCGCCTGGACCTACCCGCGCAATACCCCCGATGTCCCCTCGCCGCTGATCCACGACGGGCTGGTCTATCTCTGCCGAGAAAACGGTAATTTGCTCACCCTGGACGGAGCAACGGGAGAGCAGATTTACGAAAATCGAACCACGCGAGATCGACATCGCGCCTCGCCGGTGTTTGCCGGCGGCAATATCTACCTGACTGCCCGCAATGGACAGATCACCGTGGTCCGGGCGGGCCGGGACTTTGAGATCGTTTCCAAAAATAACCTCGGCGAACCGATCACGGCGTCGCCTGTGTTTGTGGATGGACGTCTCTACTTGCGAACCCTCAAATCGCTCTACGCCATCGGCCCAAAATGAGATAGGCTGTAGCCTCTTCTGCGACCCCCCAGCGCGAAACCCCCTCACGCCACCACCCATCGCCATTCCACCACCTCCCGCCCATGCCTAAGACGCGTCGCAACGACATCCGCAATGTCGCCATCATTGCCCATGTAGACCATGGCAAGACCACGCTCGTCGACTGCCTGTTGCGACAGAGTGGCCAGTTCCGCGCAGGCCAACTCCGGGGCGAGCGAATTCTCGACTCGGGAGACCTAGAGCGCGAACGGGGGATTACGATCCTGGCAAAAAACATTGCGATCCAACATGAACAAGTGAAGATCAATATTATTGATACGCCCGGCCACGCGGATTTTGGTGGCGAAGTTGAACGTGTTCTCAACATGGCCGATGGGGTGCTCCTGCTGCTCGACGCCGCCGAGGGGCCGATGCCACAAACCCGCTTTGTGCTGCGCAAAGCGCTCGAGTGCGACCTGAAACCGATCGTGGTGATCAACAAAATCGACCGCCCCGATGCGCGCCCGCAAGACGTGGCGGCGGAAACGTTAGGACTTTTTCTTGAACTCGGTGCGGACGATGAGGTTGCTGATTTTCCCTGTCTCTTCGCCAGTGCCAAGGAAGGTTATGCGACACTCGACCCCGAGCACCCGAGCACGTCCATGAAGCCGCTTTTGGAAATGCTCGTGCAGCGCGTGCCGGGTCCGGAAGTGGACATAGAGGCGGCTCTGCAAATGCTCGTAACAACGATCGATTATTCCGAATTTGTAGGCCGGATTGCAATCGGAAAAATCCGTTCCGGCACAATCACGAAAGGTCAGCAGATCGTTCTGATGCAAGAGGAGGAAAAGGTCCTCCAGCAGAAAATCGGGCAGGTATTCCTGTTCGATAAACTCGGTCGCATTGAAACTGACGAGGCCACGGCGGGAGATATCGTCGCCTTCACGGGAATCGATCAGGTAGAAATCGGGGACACCCTCGCGGATCCGGAGCGACCTGTGGCCTTACCACGGCTGACGGTGGACGCACCGACATTGAGGATGATATTCAGCATCACCAACTCCCCCTTGGCGG
>JAUWIQ010000090.1 GCA_030605285.1 Planctomycetota bacterium | reverse complement strand
TTATGGAATGAAATAGGCAACAATAAGAGATTATAGGCGATAAACTGACAGGATTCTTTCATTTCTGCGGAGTGGGAATGGTGGTTCAAACGAGGCGGGATCAACTCCTGGAAATCGTGCGGAAACGGGGTTTTGCCTCGTTGCCCGAACTGGCTCATGAAATGCGGGTTTCCGAATCAACGATCCGTCGCGATCTGGAACACCTCGAGGAGATCGGCCATGCCCGCCGTACGCACGGGGGCGTATTTTACACCGGCGAGGCACCGGAGTTTCCGCATTTTCGCGACCGGCAGCAGACCCATTGGGATAAGAAGCGGGCTTTGGCCCGCACAGCGGCTGAGATTGTCGAGGATGGCGATACGGTGCTGCTCGATGGCGGCAGTACCACCTATGAGGTGGCCCGTTTGCTGGTGGGGCGTCCCCTGCAGGTCGTGACCAACTCGATGCCGGTTGCCCACCTGTTCGCATCGTGTGCCGACTGTGATCTGGTCCTGATCGGGGGAAATGTTCATTTCCGCACCGGTGTCACGCTCGGTCCCTATGCGAACGCGATGCTCGGCGACTTAAACGTCCGGCATACCATTTTGAGCGTGGCTGCGATAAATGAGCGGGGATTTTTCAATAGTAATATCCTGCAGGTCGAAACACAGCGAGCTATGCTTGCTGCGTGCGATCGGCCCGTGATTGTTGCCGATAGCACCAAATTCGGGCGGAGCAGCCTGTCGCGATTATGCGGATTGGGAGATGTCCGCCGGGTTGTGGTGGACGATGGAATCTCCAGCGATTGGAAAAACCGGCTCGTTTCCAGTGGCGTGGACTTGAGTGTTTGTGCAACAGCAGCCGTCGCGTCGCAAAATGAGAATGAAACCTAAAGCGAGAATCTGATGAATCTGGCACCCCCTGTAGATCGAGTGGCTGTGGAGAGGATTGTCCGGGAGATTGTCCGCAGTCAATCTCCTGACAAAAACTCCGCCTCAGAACTCGTGGTAAGCATTTCCGCACGCCACTGCCATCTTACAGACACAGATGTAGAAACCCTCTTTGGTTCGGGCCATCAGCTTACGCCGAAGAAGGACCTTTACCAGGAGGGATTTTTTGCGGCAGAAGAGACCGTGATGTTGGTCGGTCCGCGAAAACGGATGTTGCCGGCAGTTCGGGTGCTAGGTCCGACGCGGTCGGCAAGTCAGGTGGAGTTGGCATTTACCGATGCGATTTCGTTGGGGCTCGAGTTGCCTGTTCGCGCCAGCGGCAAGATTGAAGGCACTCCGGGCTGTGTGTTGGAGGGGCCGGCGGGTGTGGTCGAGCTTGCGCAGGGTGTGATACGTGCCGAGCGTCACGTCCACATGAGCCCGGACGATGCCGTCCGCTACGGTGTGAAGAATGGAGATCGAATCAATTTGCGAATTCAGTCGAGTTGTGCGGCCGTGCTTGAACGACTGCTGGTTCGTATTGATGAGGCAAGCAAGCTGGAAGTACACATCGATACCGACGAGGGAAATGCCCTTGATTTGGAACGGGCTACCAACTGCGAGTTATTTACGTAGAACTCGCCCGTTGGCGTACTGACGAGAGGGAAGAGAGACTGCGGCAGGAAACTATCGCTCGATATTTTTTTTGTTTGACAACTTGAAATTTAGTAACTGGGAGATGCGTGTTATGGCTAAAGTCCAAGAGGCGCTGGGCATGATCGAAACCAAGGGGTTTATCGCCCTGGTGGAGGCCAGCGACGCGATGATGAAGGCAGCCAACGTCGAGTTTGTTGGCTGGGATACGATCGGTTCGGGTCTGGTGACGGTTTTTGTCACGGGCGATGTGGCCGCGGTCAAGGCGGCAACCGATGCGGGTGCCAATGCGGCAGGACGCGTTGGCGAGGTGGTGAGTGTTCAAGTAATTCCGCGACCGCATGCGGATCTCGACGTGGCACTCGGTCCGGCCGCAGCGAATAGATGAACGGCCTCTTCTTAGTGAGAATGTATTAAATCTTTTTTATGACAAGGAGTTTTGCCATGGAACATGCCATTGGAATGATTGAAACCAAGGGGCTTGTGCCTTTGATCGAAGCAAGCGATGCGATGGCGAAGGCTGCCAACGTGGAGATCATCAAGCGAGTGCAGATTGGTGGTGCGTACATGACCACCGTTGTAAAGGGCGATGTCGGAAGCGTCCGTGCAGCAGTTGAAGCGGGTGCCAATGCCGCTACGCAGCTTGGCGAACTGGTTGCGAGTCACGTGATTCCAAGACCTGCCGACGGATTGGTCGAAGCCTATCTCAGTTAATAAACGGTTGGAAAGTCTGTGTGCAGGAAGCCAAAACGATGAAAATTCTGGTTGCCAATTTGGGGTCGACGAGTTTTAAGTATCGGCTCTATCAGATGCCTGAAGCAAGACAGTTGGCACGAGGAAGTATTGATCGTATTGGGTCCGAAGAAAGTTGCAGTATGGTTGAAATTGGCGAACATCGTGATCTGTGTATCGGCCCGGTGCCGGATCATGCCGCAGCGGTCCGGCGATGTCTGCAGCAGCTCACAGATCCTCAGCATGGTTGTCTGGGCGATGCGAGTGAGGTTGCTGCGATCGGCTTCAAGGCGGTTCACGGGGGGCGGATTAGCGGGGTTCGTCGGGTAGATGAAGACGTGCTCGGAGCGATGTCCGAGATGAATAAGATCGCACCAGCACATAACCCACCCTACATTGCCGCGATGCGGCAGCTCGGGGAACAATTGCCGGAAATTCCTTTGGTGGCGGCCTTCGAGACGGATTTTCATCGTACGATCCCCGCTCGGAACCGTACCTACGGGGTGCCCCACGACTGGGATCAAGAGTTACTGATACGCCGTTTCGGATTTCACGGGGCAAGTCATCGGTACATTGCCCAGCGGATTGCGGAGATCATGGGCCGTGATGACTTGCGCGTGATTTCATGCCATCTGGGCGGTTCCAGTAGCCTGACCGCGATTCGTAGTGGAGAGAGTGTCGCGACGAGCATGGGCACCAGCCCGCAATCGGGGGTTTTGCAGAATAACCGTGTGGGCGATCTGGACCCTTTTACCTTGCCGCGAATTATGGAACGGACCGGCCAGTCGCTCGAGGAGGTCCTCGGGCAGCTTGCCACAGAAGGCGGCTTACTCGGAATTAGTGGTGCAAGTGGCGATATTCGCGACTTGGAGGAAGCGGCAGCGGCAGGTGACTCACGGGCGAGCCTGGCACTGGAGACATTCTTATCGAATATTCGCCAATATCTGGGCTGGATGCTGGTGGAACTTGGTGGGGCCGATGCAATCGTCTTTACAGGTGGCATTGGAGAAAACAGCGCGACAATTCGTCAGGCTGTTTGTCATGACTTGAAAGACTTGGGTATTGGGATCGACGCTGCAAGGAACGACGAGGCCCAAGGAGAATCGCTCATCAGTGGTCTGATCGGTGGCGCGGAGAGCCCGATGCAAATCTGGGTTGTGCCGACTCATGAAGAGTTGATTGTCGCCAGACAGACCTATGAGGCGGTCGAGGAATAGATCCTTCAATACCAGGATCCCTACCAATGTTTGTCGCAAAAGTTACCGGTTCTGTAGTGGCTACGCAAAAAGTGGGGGCGATGGTTGGCCAGAAGCTGATGGTTGTTGAGCCCTATCGCCTCGATGCCGACAGCCGCAGTGAATTGGCGAGTACCGGACGCACGTTCGTCGCCGTCGATACGATCGGAGCGGGCGAGGGAGACTTTGTCCTGATTACCCAGGGCTCGAGTGCCCGCCTCACAGAACAGACCAGTTCCCTACCGATCGACACGGTCATTGTAGGCATTGTGGACACGGTGCATGTCGATCAGGGCTGTGTCTATCGTCGCGATCAATAAGACACCTCACAGATATCGAGATTTTAGGAACAAGGGAATATCGCAATGCAAGTCAATGAAGAATCCATTCGCAGCGTCGTTGAGCAGGTGATCGCACAAATTGAATTACCTGCGACGACCGAAAAAGGCAGTTCCTGCCAATGCCAGTCGGCGACCGAATCGGGCTGTGCCTGTGATGAGAGAACGCATCTGGGGCAGCATGGGCTGTTTACGGATGTGGATCAGGCAGTGGCTGCGGCGACGCTTGCATTTGAACAACTCTCCACGCGGCCGATCGAAGACCGCAAGCGAATTATCGCACACATTCGGCGGATCTCCATCGATCAGTGTGTCGAACTCGGCACGATGGAGATGGAGGAGACTCAGATTGGCAGGCTGGAACATAAGATCGCAAAACTCAAAACCCTCGGGGAGCAGACACCGGGCGTCGAGTTCCTCAACAGTCAGGTCTACAGCGGGGATCACGGCCTGGCGGTGATTGAACACGCGCCTTTTGGAGTGATTGGTGCCATTACTCCGGTGACCCACTCGCTTCCCACGATTACCGGCAATGCGGTAAGCATGATCGCGGGGGGCAATACCCTGGTGGTCAACCCGCATCCCAGTGGACGCCGCGTCGCTGCGGAAGGCGTGCGACGATTCAATCAGGCGATCTACGAGGATCTGGGTATCGACAACCTCATCTGTGTGATTACCGAACCGACGTTGGAGACGGCCGATGCAATCTTCCACCACCGGGGTGTGAAATTAATTTGTGTGACGGGCGGTCCCGCGGTGGCAAAAGCAGCACTCAACAGCGGCAAGCGAGCGATTGTGGCTGGACCGGGCAATCCACCGGTTGTGGTGGACGAAACGGCAGATCTCGATCGGGCTGCCCGTGCGATCATCCAGGGAGCCGCGTACGACAACAATCTGCTCTGCATTGCCGAAAAAGAAGTCTTTGTGGTCCAAAGCGTGTTCGCTGCGATGCTGGCTGCGATGCAGAACGCGGGTGCTGTACGACTCAGCGTCGATGAGGTCGACGCCCTAACGCGTGTCGCCATGACCACCGTGGGGGAGGGCCGCGATGCGCATCAGGTGCCCTGCAAGGAATTGCTGGGCAAAGATGCAGCTGTCCTGGCCGCTGCGATAGGCAAGCAGGTCCCCGAGGGCACCGAACTGTTGTTTGGCGAGGCCGATGAAATGAATCCGTTTGTTGCTGTCGAACAGATGATGCCCTTCCTGCCTTTTGTTCGCTGTCGGGATGCGAACGAGGCGATTGAAAAGGCACAGCACTACGAACATGGTTACCGGCACACGGCGATGATTCACTCCAACAACGTTCGCAATATGACCCATATGGGTCGTGTGATGGATACAACGCTGTTTGTGAAGAACGGCCCCTGCATGGCATCGCTCGGGTTGGGTGGAGAGGGATATCTCTCGTTCTCGATTGCCACTCCGACCGGAGAAGGTGTGACGACACCTTTGACCTTTACGCGCGAGCGACGGTGTTCGCTGATCGACGACCTTTGCATCCTGGGGAAATAGTCGCGATGCAGTTTGCCAAAATCATCGGTTCAGCCACTGCAACGATAAAGCACCCGACCCTCACTGGCTGGAAATTGCTTGTCGCCCGTATCCTTGCGGCAGATGGCGAAACGCCGGACGGCGACCCTGTGTTGGTCGTCGATTCCCTGGGCGCTGCGTGCGGGCAGCGGGTAATGATTACCAGTGACGGAAAAATAGCACGGAACTTAATTGGCGATCAATGCACTCCGGTGCGATGGACTGTGATGGGGATTTGCGACTGATGGCGTTGTCGTCTTCTGAAATTGATGAAGTCGTGCGGCGGGTGCTGGAGCACTTACAAACAACAGGTACCGAGAAAGAATTTCCTCATGGTTCATCCCACAGCCAAACAGCAGAAATGCCGGGGCACGTCGTGACGACAGAACAAATAGCGCAGTGTCCGGCGGGGACCTCCATTTGCGTGCAAGCGAACGCAGTCGTCACACCGGCGGCGATCGATATGCTCCGCGATCGAAAAATGACGTTGCGCCGGTCCTCCGGCGAGACGCAAGATCCCCCCAGGCCGCGGCTGCTGTGGATGGTCAATACGGTATCCACCTTTGATCTCCAACCGCTCTGCGAGGCGTTGCGTCGTCAGGGGGTCTCGCCTCAAACCAAGGAGACCCGCTCCCTGATCGAGGCGATCCAGATGGCAGTCGACCACATTCGTACAGGCGGTTCGCGGGCCGTGGTACTGACCGGGAAGACGGCGGCTGCCGTCTGTATGGCCAACCGGGCCGATGGGGTGCGAGCGCTGCATGCGGGGAATGTGGAGGAGGTCGAACGGGCCTGCAAGGAGATTGCCCCCAACCTGCTGGTTCTCGACCCGGCAGGTGGCAATCGAACGAACATGACTCACGTGGTGCGTTGCTTTTGTGTCGCGGAGGCGACGGAGCCTGCGCCCCAATATAAGCAGGTATTGGCCGCGGTTGGTTGGAACGCGAAATAACAAGAGAAGAGATAAACAAGATGCGGATCGCAGAAATCATTGGTACGGTGACACTCAATCGTTGCCACGCGAGTCTCAAGGCAGGGACTTTTCGGCTTGCCGTGCCGCTCGCAGAGGGAGATCTCGTAGAGGACTCCGCCCCCCAGGCGGACTCGCTGGTGGTCTATGACGAGTTGGGTGCGGGCCTGGGGAGCCGTATTGCGCTGAGCGAAAGCCGAGAAGCAGCCGCCCCCTTTTACCCTGAAAAGAAACCGGTCGATGCCTACAACGCAGCGATTCTCGATCATTTGAATTTGGAGAAACTGGACTGATGGAAAACGCACACAAGCGGAAACAGGAAATCTGTGAAATTGGCAGTCGCCTTTACAATAAGGGATTTGCGGCTGCAAACGATGGCAATATCAGCTATCGTCTCAGCGACAATGAAGTCCTCTGCACGCCCACGATGCACTCCAAGGGATTTCTCACGCCAGAAGATATATGCCTGATTGACATGCAGGGAAATCAGCTTGCCGGTCGTAAGAAACGTAGCAGCGAGGCGCTCTTGCACCTGCAGATCTATAAAGAGCGGTCCGATGTGAAGAGTGTAGTTCATTGCCATCCGCCCCATGCGACTGCATTTGCGATTGCTCGGGAGCCGATTCCCCAATGTGTGCTCCCGGAAGTCGAGGTCTTCCTGGGCGATGTGCCGATCAGTCAGTACGAGACGCCGGGTGGCCAGGCGTTTGCGGAAACAATCCTGCCCCTAGTAAAAAAAACCAATGTGGTCGTATTAGCGAACCACGGTACCGTAAGCTGGGGCGAGAGCGTCGAGCATGCTTACTGGTGGACCGAGATTCTCGACGCCTATTGTCGCATGCTGATGCTAGCGCGATCGCTAGGCAATGTGAATTATCTTCCCGCCGAGAAGGCACGGGACCTCCTGGATCTGAAGGTCAAGTGGGGATTCACCGATCCGCGGAATGAGAAAGAGATGGAAGATTGCGACCTCTGTGGCAATGACGTATTTCGTGACAGTTGGCA
>JAUWIQ010000391.1 GCA_030605285.1 Planctomycetota bacterium | reverse complement strand
GTTTGGCAGTTTGGACTTCGGGACATTCACGGCTGCGTCGGGAACGATCATCTCGCGCACGGAATCTTTTGTGAACGTTTATGTCAGCGGCTATTTCGACAACACGACGGCCACTGGCGTACCTTACACGAATCTGACATCAGCTTCTGGCGATTTGGCGAATTTACACTTTGCCCTGAGCCAGACCGGACAGGCGATTTCCTGGGGCGGTACGTTGAATGTCGAATCGGGCGTTCCTGAACCGGCCTCCGGCTTGCTGGCACTGCTCGGCATTTTCGGGTTCTCTATGGGGTTCCGTAGAACGACAGCGTCTGCGTGAGCGCGACTTGGGCCGCGTACTCGAAACCGCTTGGTTTCGAGTATTTTTTCTAGATTCTCCGGCAGAACGCTAACGACCGGCCCAAAATATCATCCTTGGATCCGGGGCCGTCGGTCAAAAATGATCTGACTGGGGTGGCGACTCTTACCCCAGCGGCCTCAGAATAGACGCTCAAGTAGGCCACCGCATTTAGGAGAAAAAAATGGACAAGATTCAATACCCGCTCGGAACGGGGCCAACACAATTCCACAGATGGATCGCTGCGGCAATACTCGGTGTGTTTATCATGGTGGGCCTTTGGGGCCACGCCTGGCTTGCACCCGACAGTCCGCGATATCAATCCGTGGTCATGCCGCAGGAGGACGAATATTACATCATGGACAATCAAACCGGCAATTTGTTTAATCAGCGGGGTGTCCACTTGTTGGAAAACAATCGCCTGCGCTTTATAGAGTATCCCCTAGCTGCCCCGTTGAACGTAATCAAGGAGCCGCTTAACAAAATCAGGAATAAGCAATAGGGAAAGTTTTTTGTGAGCGTATTTTCCCTATTTCACCAGCGCAGCAGGAACCTGCACATCAGGGTTGCTGCAAACCGACTAAATTTTTTTTAGCTCGGCTTGCGTTGCCAGAAAAACGGCGGAACGTGTCCGCGTCTTAAACAGCCTGTGGGAGGGGTAACAAAATGCAAAGAACATTTCTTACTGTGGTCGTTGGGCTATTCGTTTCTGGATCCGCTTGGGCGGGGACTTATGAAGATCTTCAAGGCAACAAGAGACCCCTAAAAAATCTGAGCGGTAAGGAGCATCCTTTTGAAGGACACGTTGGTCCTGGGGAAAACCTGAGCAGGGCGGATCTGGAAGAGGCGAATCTGGCAGGGGCGAATCTGGCAGGGGCGAACCTCCGCAAGGCGAACCTGCGGGGGGTGGATCTGACGGCGACGAACCTGAGCAAGGTGGACCTGGCCGCGGCGGATCTGAGTAAGGCGGATCTAGACAAGGCGGACCTGCGCCGAGCGGACCTAAGTGGAGCGGACCTGCGTGGGGCGACCCATTGGAATAAGGCGGATTGGAGAAATGCTTCCTACTTTCACCGCCGCAAACCGAAGTGGCCCGCAGGGATGGACCCAAAAAAATTTGGGATTACTGTCTATCCGCCAGAAAAAAAGAAGTAGGCGAATCGAGCAGGCGTGGACCTGCGCGGCACGGATTTGGTTGGTGCAATCTGGACCGTCGCGTCCCGCCTTTATCTTATTGCCCCGGCCGGAGAGCGTCTCAAGCGGTCGCGTTCAGCGCGGCGCGGACTAAGTCGTGCATCCGCGGCAACAGGTCGAGGAAATTCTCGCGGATCCAGCTGCGGTTCAGGTCATGATCCGTGCCCACCACCACCAATATCTTTTGCGACCAGTAGTATGTCACCGCAGGGGTCCGCCAGCCGGGCACGAGGCCAGCAGACTCCTCGAACCGCTCGGTCCCGCGTACCTCCTGCTCGTTGGTGCCCGCCCCCGCGATCCAGTCGGTAAACGCCGCCGCCCAGGACAACTGGCCGCACAGTTGACGACGGACCATGACGAAATGGAGGAAGTCGAGCGTTGCCGGGGCGGCCAGAGACCAGCGGTCCCAGTCAAACAATCCAAGCCCGCAATCCGTGTCGTTGACCAACATGTTGCGCCAATGGAAGTCACCGTGGCTCAGGCAGAGCGGGATGCAGGAGGCGTCCAGATCGGCTGCCATGGCGGCAAAGTCTGCAGCCAGCTTCAGCTCCTCGGCGTCGATGGCCCATACGGTAGCCCGCTGGAAGGTCGCCACCGTATCCCGCCATTGCGCTGCCTGGTCGGGAGGCCGTTCCACAGGGAGTGCCTGCATGGCCAGCAACAACTCGAACGCGCGATCGGCCTCGGTCGGCCAGCGGGAGGGGTCGAGGCGGGACAGCAGGACGCCCGGAATACGCTCTTCAACCGTGAACGGCACCCCGTCGAACTCGGTGTTCATCAGCGGCTCCGGCGTGTTGATTTTCAAGTTGGAACGCAACCGATCTCGGGCCATTTCGAGTCCCAGGTAATTCCGCTGGACACGGTCTGCGTTGTCGGGATCGAAGGGGAGTCGCAGCACGAACTCGTCTCCCAGAAAGAGGATGAGTCCTGCAGACACTGCCCCCGAAAGTGTGAGTTGAGGAAAACGAACCGGCCCGTCGATCCCGAGCTCTTGGTGCAGCAAGTTGGTCAGAGCCTCGATCCAGCTTTCTTCACTTCGCTTCGTATGGGCGGCGATGCCGAAGGTGGGTGCCAGGCAGCGACTCCGTTTCAGACGCGCACGCCCTGTGGATGCTTTGGCTCTCAGCCCAGGGCTGCTTTGGCTGGCCGCGCGCGCCGGGAGCATCAGCCGATCCAGCGGCACGAGTTCCGAAATGCTGCGGAAGTGGGGCAAGAGGGCGTGAAACCGCGCTGCCGTAAACCCGGCATCGCCCAGCATTCTGCGATAGCCGTCGGCCCCACGTGTATGAGCCCGCGGGCGGCGTCCTCGGCACCTCTCGGCAAGCCAATCGCCAAGAGATCGCGGCAGAAACGAAAAGAAGGCCATCGCCGCGTAGCGATCGGGTTGTCCAATCCAGGAGGGCAGACCCCACCGGTTTTCGACCCCTAGCCAGAGATGTCCCTCCGGTTTCAGAACGCGGCGTGCTTCACACAGGAATGCCGTCTGCGCCGCCGGATCCGGTTCGTCCCGGAACCAGTCGAGCCCATTCAGTATCACCTCATCGAAATCACGGTGCGGATAGGGGAGGGTGTCCGTTTCACCCGCACAGACGACGT
>JAUWIQ010000402.1 GCA_030605285.1 Planctomycetota bacterium | reverse complement strand
GGACCCGGGTGGTGACACGGAAACCTTCGCTCCCGACTATGGTGAAGCGCAAGATGCCTCTCCCGAACAAGTTGCACAAAGTGTGAGCGGCCGAGACGAACCACCCCAAATCCGCCCTTTTGCAGAGCTGCCTACTTTGCCAGCGGATGTGAGTGATTCTTTTGAATCTTTCAAGTTGGCTATTTTGCACCACAAAATGCAAGGCTGGGAGGAAGTCCATCGCGACGACGTTGTTTCAACACTCGAGGCCCTCAAAGAATTAGCGCTCGCGCCCTGAGTTTCGGCCCGCGCCGGACCCGCCGCTTTCAGCGACAAGAAAAAATTTGTGCCTGATTCACAATATCGAAACCTACTTCCTGCGACCAGGCATGGATCAGACTTTGGAACATTGTCCCCGTGGTCCCCGTGGTCCCCGCACCGATCTTGAGGCCATTGAATCCGGTTACCGGTAACAGGCAGAAGGGGGTGCTGCTCAGAAAGACTTCATCCGCGGAAGCAATATCCTCACAGCGCAAGCGGGAGTGGTTCCAGGGGATACCCAGGCGACTGGCCAGTCGACGGACGACCGCAAGGCTGATTCCAGGTAACACATCCTCGGTTGGTGGTGTGACAATTCCTTTGTCGGCTCGATAAAGCAGAATATTGGCAGTCGATGTCTCCCGGACGAATCCGGCCGAGTCCAACAGCAGTGCCCGCGACCCGGATTCAACTGCCGCTGCCGCCCGATCGGCTAAGTGGTAATGGATCCGGCTTCGACACTTAAGCTCCGGTGGCCAGCAGCTCGAGGGGACCTGTTCAATGTCCGTTACGATCAACCGCTGACCACTTTGATACTTTTCGGCCCACAGACTGAACGGTAGAGGGTAGGTATGCAAACCGACGCAGGGCGATCCTGATTGTCCTAGATGGAACGTAGGCAGCGGACCGGGGGTGGCAAAAATACATAAACCCAGGTCATCCTTGGGATCGCCGAGTTGCCAGTTGGCCGTCACGAGCTTCTCCGCTGCCGAGGTCAGATCGGCAGGGGCCTCCTGGGGTTGGATTCCGACAATTTGCAACGACCGATAGAGTCGCTCGAGATGTTGTTCTAAGTGGAACACGCGACCAGAAAAGGTGCGTAGCTGCTCGGTCACTGTGGCACCCAAGGCAAAGCCCGCATCGGTGGCGGGAAGGGTCATTTGGGAGACCGGCACAAACTGACCGTTGAGGTACGAGAGCGATTCATCCATGGCGCTATTATCGCGAGTATCCAGCACCAAGTGAATCCCGCTGCTTGCATACCGGCCCCCGCCGCCCATCTTTTGCTCTGGGTCCCGCGAGCCTGACGAAACCCTATTTTTCCCCGAGTGTTTCCTGACGAATCAGCGACATAAGCTGCGGGGTGTACACATAGGGTCGCCAGGCGTGGTGTCGGCCGACGAATGCACTGGCATTGTATTGCTCAATGCGATCTCGATCGGCCGAGAGTCCGCCATTAGTCGCCAAGCCGGTATATCCCAGTGCCTGGGGACCGCGCCGGGCGCAACGGCAGTACAACTTACCATAGTGTTTCAAGACCCAATCGCAATAATTGTTGATTATCAAGAGGCTCTTCATTTCACCGATCGCTTTGCCAAATCTGCGTCCAGGCTGTAGCGCTCCCGAATCAATTGCTGAAGCAAAGAATGCGACACGATACTTTTCCCGCTTGTTGGCAAGCGCTTCATGAAGTTTGTAGTCATCCAGATCTCCGCCCGCTAAAAGCTGTAGTGTTGCGGAAATGACGCGTACACCAAAGCTAAATCCGATCAGACTCACTCGACTGTTTGCAGGAATTGTTTCCAGCAGTCCCGCGAGACGCACTGCGGCAGCTGGGATACGAGCCGCTTTGAGGCGGGCATCCTGGACCGGGCGAGTCAATGTCTTGGCCGAGGGCCAGGACCAGATGATAAATCGTATAGGTTCCGGGTTCTCAACAGAGCGAACTAATTCCTGATAAATCTGTCGGCCAGTTTCGAAAGCCTCGCAGGCACCCATATGATCACCATGAACCCAAACCACATTGCGCAATTTGCGAAAATCACCGTCCAGTAGGTTTTGTCTCGTCGACTTGTCCCAGCTTGATTCTTGCCTGTTGTAGCGCCAATATTTGAGGCCCGCAACGAGATCGTGCGCAGAATTTGACCCACTGCGATCCGGACACGGGAGTCCGCGGCAGCTGATCAGCCAGATTTGATCCCCCGCGCGATGGCAGGTCTTGGATTTCGCATTCCCCCTCGAGGAGGACTGCAACACACTGCGGCTCGGCGAATGCAGTTCGGGCCCCGCCGTCTGGGAGGTGTCCATCGTCGCCAACGAAAGAGTTCCCAACCAGAGAATGGCTGAGATACTCGATACGGTAATGCCAGATAGGATCATCGGTGTTGTCGCCCGTCCAGGGTGCGAGGGAGAATTGGATGGTTTTGGCTATTTCGCCAGTCGCAGCCTCGATATGGAATCTCAGGGGAACCGGTCGTTTGATAAACCTTAACAATTGTCAGGCCACAAAAAACGTATTGCGCGAATGACGATTAGGCAAATGTTGAAAATAAAAAACGCTCGTTTTATTTGCACATCATCTCTGGTGTTGTAGAGTTTGCTGTCAAATTATGTTCGCCGCTTTTCCCGAATACTGGTTTTAATGGAGATATGAGCCATGAAAAGGCTTATGGTACTGGCGGTTTTATTGATGGTGACAGTCGGTTGTAACCGGCATTGTGGCAGACGAAGCAGTTGGGCTCCTTGGCGTTGTGGTGCGCCCCGTGCGCAGAATATGAACTGCATGCCCTGTGCGCCCTGTATGCCTTGTGCACCCTGCAATCCTTGCGGCAATGTTTCCAGCGGCAATGTTTCCAGCGGCATCGGTGTTTCGGGTTGCTCCACATGTGCGACAGGTGGCAGCTACGAGCAGGGTGTCATCCTCAACAGCGGGACATCCATCAACCCACCTATCAATCCACCTACAATTACACCGGCTAATCCGGGATCGTAATTGGAACGATTGCAATCGGAGCAACCGGGTTATCCGG
>JAUWIQ010000212.1 GCA_030605285.1 Planctomycetota bacterium | reverse complement strand
TGGACTTTTGGTTATCGCTACATGCGGTTGAGTGAACAACTATCGATCTCGGCGAATATTGTCCCGACAATTTCAGGGGCGACGCGATTTGACATTTTGGATCAATTTAAAACATCTAACGATTTCCACGCTGCGGAGGTGGGATTGCATTACGGATACCATCATTGTCGCTGGTCCTTTGATCTTTTGCCTCGAGTCGCCTTTGGCAATACGCGGCAGCGGATTGAGATCAACGGCAGCACCCTCGCTACAAGCGCCACCAGCGGTAGCGTCCAGGAATCTGGCGGGCTTCTCGCGCTCGAAGGGACCAATATCGGCCGCTACCGGCGTGATCGCTTTTCGTTCATGCCCTCCGTCGAGGCGATGTTCGGCTGCCAGATCAGCAATCGCCTCAAAGCGACCCTCGGTTACTCGTTTTTGTATTGGCTCGACGTTGCGCGTCCGGGAGAGCAGATAGACAGCAACGTAAATCCCGAGTATCTGCCCACCAGCAATCCGATCGGTGTTCCGGGCCCGAAAACCGGGCCCCGGGATCCGAGTCCGCAAATGGGGCAGAGTGCATTCTGGGCTCAGGGGCGGAACTTGGGTCTTGAATACCGATTTTGAGTATCTCCGCGACCGCTGCCCGGGGTCCCTTTCCGAGCATCGTTGTCCGCCACGCCGTTGCGGAGAACGATTGCCAGAACCTGCTGCACGGCAGGGGTCCGGCTTCGTCCGCGGTCGATTCAGGGGTTATCCCTCGGTCCCATCGGGGCGCGTGGTGAGCCACTGGGGGATCCGCTGCAGCTGCCCTGCTTGGTCCACGCAGGCAAGTGTACTCGTGGCACTCGCAATCCGCTGCTCCTCTCGAAAGAGTTCATATTCGTGATCGATGCGGACCGTGGTCACGCGCTCTGTGCGGGTCAGCAGTCGCAACAAGTCGTCGTAGCAGGCGGCCTGATGGTACTGGACCGCTATTTTGGTAATCACTAAGAAAAGTCCGGATTGCTCGAATTCTCGATAAGTCTGACCGAGAGAGCGAAGCTGCTCGGTCCGCCCAATCTCAAAATAGTTCAGAAAATGAGCGTGGTGAAGTCGGCCCATGGCATCCGTTTCAGAGTACCGTACGCGAATCACCGTTTCATGTTCGTAGAGCATCGAATGCCTTGCTGGGTTTGTTGACTTGAGGGTGGTGATCCTCTATAGTTACCGGCCAAGCGGCGCGACCAGAAGGAACCCTTTTTTAAATCCGCTAACAGCTTAGTCGAATTCATGAGTACTGGAGAAGGAGTCGGAACCGATTTTTCCACCCTCCGTGGTCGTGACTATCCATCGATCCGGCAATTTACGGTCTTCCTGGAAAATCGTGTTGGCCAGTTGCTGGAGGTGGTGCGTCGTTTTGAGGGATCCAATGTGCGGATTTGTGCCCTCTCGATCAATGATTCAGCCGAGTGCGCATTTGTCCGTTTCCTTTTGAGTGACCCGGAGCAGGGTCGCGAAGTTCTTGAACGCTCCGGGTTGGCAATGATTGAAAGCGACCTGATCGGCGTCGTACTGCCAAAAGAGTCCCAGCCACTTTTAAGGATCTGTACGGCCCTCTTGCAGGCAGAAATCAACATTGTGCAGGCCTATCCGATCCTGGACCGGGAGGCGGTTGCCCTGATGGTGGACAACATTGAAATGGCACAGGAAACGCTGGTGTCAAAAGGGTTTTCCATGTTGACCGAGGACGACCTTTCCGGAAAATCGTAGCAGGCGTACAAAATCTCTACAGCGGATCTGCGGGCAACAAGGCGCTCCGCAATGCGATTGTCAACACGGGATCCCGTTGCGTTCCGTGTCACATTCGTTGGTGTCGGAAGGTTTTTTAATTCGTTTGAATTCGGGATACATCGGGTCGTCAGTCAAACTATCTTGCACGTTATCAATCAGCGTTGCGGTTCCTATTTGTTTCCTCAAGGTCGTGGCGGATCTGCGTAATATGTCGATTGTCGTCGTCTGTCAGGAATGTCGCCAGCGGTTCAAGGTCAGCGATAAATTCGCTGGGAAAAAAGGCCCATGCCCCAAGTGCAAGGCGATTCTGCAGGTTCCCAGCAAGGAAGAGGAAGTCAAGATTCATACGGCGGTACACTCGGAGCAGGGGGCGCGGGGCAAGTCGGGTGAGCTGATTCTGGAGCCGATCGCACGAGAACCGATACAACTCAGCGGGTGGGTTCTCAGCGGCGTGGGAATCTCGCTATTGGGAGCCATCCTCGTCGCATGGATGTTTCAAGGGCAAACGGACACGGCCAAGTATTTGGCGGCCTCCCTCGGCCTGATCCTGCTGACGCCACCGCTGGTCCTTGCGGGGTATTGGTTTTTAAGGAATAGTGACTTGGAGCCTTTCCAAGGACGCGGATTGTGGGTGCGGACCGGCATCTGCTCTCTGGTTTACATCCTCTGCTGGATTATTTATTCCGTGCTGCCCCAGGAGTGGACGGCGGATCTCTGGAAGTGGACATTTTTGGGGCCGATCTTCGCTTTGGGGGGGGCTACGCCGGCGCTCGCCTGCTTCGAATTGGATTATGCGATCGGTTTTTTCCATTTTGCTTTTTATCTGGGGGTTACCGCGCTGCTGGCGATGATGATGGGCCTTCCGGTCATCGGTGGTTAGATCATGCGCAGTATCCGAGAGATCCCGGAAATCGCGCTGCTTGACAGCAAAGCCGCACAAATCCGCATTCCGGCGGAACTTGACGTTCCGCTTTCTCCGAGAATCTCCCGGTTGATCGATACGCCCGCGTTCCAGCGGCTCAAAAAGATCAGTCAGTTGGGTCTGGTGGGGTTGGTTTATCCGGCGGCAAATCACACGCGGTTTGAACACGCACTGGGTGTCTATCGGCTGGCGCTACTCTATCTACGCCGCTTGTCCTACGATCCGCGATTTTCCAGTCTGGTATCCTCGGAGTGTGCCGAATTGCTGATTGTCGCAGCGCTACTGCACGATTTGGGACATTGGCCGTTTTGCCATGCGATCGAGGATATCGATCTACCGAGTGTTCCCCGTCACGAAAATTTTGCAAACAGCTTTTTAATGGAAGCTGAAATTGCAGAGCTCCTCACTCAGGACTGGGAGATCCGCGCCCAGGATGTCGCAACGCTTTTGAGTGAGAAACCGCAGCAGCCGTATCAGCAGGTGTTTGCGAGCATCCTCTCGGGGCCGATCGACATCGACAAGATGGATTACCTGACGCGTGATAGTCTGCATGCGGGCGTGCCCTACGGACGCAACTTCGACCAGGAACGATTGATCGGGAGTTTGTGTCTCAATGATTCCGGGACCGCGATCGCGATCGGTGAGAAGGGCAAGACAGCCGCTGAAATGATGGTCTTTGCTCGTTACGTCATGTTCAGTGAGGTCTATTGGCACCATGCGGTGCGGGCTGCAACCGCCATGCTGCAACGGGTGTTCTACGTGTTGCACGCAGAGCTCGAGCTGGATCTTATTTTTCGCGGCAGTGAAGCCTCTTTGATTAGTGAACTACAAACCGCGGCAATCGATACAGGGGTTGCAGGACTATTGGAGGATCTTTTTGGCCCAAGGCGCCTGCTCTACAAGCGACTTATCCAGTGTAGTTATTTTGAGGATCACGATCTTTACCTCGCGCTGGCGGGCAGGCCCTACGGAGAGCTGGTTGCCGTGGCACAGCGATTTACGGAGATTGCGGGGCAGCGATTGGGAGTGGATCTGGCAGCACACGAGATCCTCTTGGATGCACCGCCCGTGTCCCGGGAAGTCGAGTTCGATGTGGAGGTCTATTTTGCCAGGCAAAACGGTTATCGTAATTTAGGCGAGATTTCGCCGGTAGTACGCACTCTGGCCCGAGAACAGTTTGACGATTATGTGAAGCGGGTGCGGATGTTTGTACATCCCCGAGTTGTCAAGCCGCTCAGGCAGGTTGGCAATCTTTCGGAGCTCATGATGGAGGCGTTGAAGCATGTCGTCGGCTGACAAATCGAGCGCACCCCGACTCCAACCCGCAGGTCCTTTGGCCTCAGTAAAATAGTTTGGCAAACCACGAGATCGACCGCATGTCTTATTCGCCGATCGAAAATGCTTGGTTTCTGGCGGGGCCTACCGCAGCGGGAAAATCGGCAATCGGTATCGAGTTGGCCCGACAGCTCCCTGCCGAAATTATCTCAATGGACTCCATGGCAGTCTATCGTGGGATGGATATCGGCACCGCCAAGCCCTCCCTGCGGGAGCAGAAAAGAGTCCCTCATCATATGATCGATGTAGTGGATCTCGATGTTGATTTTAGTATCGCTCAGTATCTGCGGGACGTATACAAGCGCCTTGAAGAAATTCGTCAGCGAGATCGTGGCGTCTTGTTTGTCGGAGGGACCCCTCTTTACCTAAAGGCACTGCTGAGTGGCTTTGATGATGGCCCCCCGGCGGATTGGCAATTTCGTACGGATCTGGAGGCAGAGGCGAAAAAGATCGGCGCTGAAAATCTGCATCGCCGTTTAGCCAGCCTCGACCCGCAGGCGGCAGCGAGGATCCATCGGAACGACTGCCGTCGGATTATTCGGGCCCTGGAGTTTCATGAAAAAACGGGCAAACCTATCAGCAGCGTACAGACCCATTTCGGACCGGGAAGCGTTTCTGCCTCCGTTCGGCTTGTGGTTCTGGACTGGCCTCGCGCCGTATTGCACAGGCGGATTAACGAACGCGTAGAAGCCATGTACGCTGATGGCTTGGGCGAAGAAGTCCAGGGGTTGCTCTCTCGCTTGCCACGGTTCGGGCGTACCGCCTCCC
>JAUWIQ010000249.1 GCA_030605285.1 Planctomycetota bacterium | reverse complement strand
GTCTGCACAACTTCTTCCCGATACCACGCGCGGTTATTTGTCGATTCCGGATATCTATCGCCTCCAAGCGGATTTCGACAAGACGCAACTTGGACAGTTGCTGCTGGATCCCGTGATGAAGCCCTTTTCTGAGGATCTGAAACGACAACTCAAAGAAAAGTGGAGTGATGCCCACGAATCCTTGGGATTGACGTGGGCGGATATCCAAGATGTTCCAGGTGGTGAAGTCGCGATGGCCCGCATTCAACCGGCCAAGGACAAAGCGGCAATGGCGATGATCGTGGATATAACAGGCAAACAGGCCGAAGCGGATCTTTTGCTTAAAAAAGTGGCGGCGAGGATGTCCGCCCGCAAGGCGACCACCGAGGTTCTTGAAAAGGGTGGCGTTCCCATGACGGTTTATACCAGCACCCTCGCGGAGTCGAAGGGGCAACAAGCCGTGTTCTTTATCGAGCCGACCCATCACCAATTGGTCGCCTCGGATAACCTCCAAGTTGCCGAGGGCATCCTGCGGAGATTTTCGGCTAGCGTGGGTGACAATCTTGCGACCGTGAAAGCCTACGACGTTGCTATGCAACGTGTTGCTCAAGAGCAGGGGGAAGAGGTTGCCCATCTGCGGTGGTTCGTGGAGCCTTTCGGATTCGTGGAGGCAACGCGAAGTGCTGATTTGAATTATCAGCCTAAAAAAGGGGCTGACCTTGTGACTATCTTACGAAGTCAGGGATTTGATGCGGTTTTGGGCTTAGGAGGCCAAGTCACTTTGGCAGGCAGCAAACACGACATCCTCCATCGCACGATGATTTATGCACCAGCCATCGAGCGGAAGTCGGGTGATCCAAATCAGGATAAGTACGATTTGGCGATGCGGATGCTGAATTTTCCCAATACCGATTCGCAGCTGCACCAACCCCCACCTTGGATCCCACGCAATCTGGCAGCCTTTGTCAGTTTAAATGCCGATCTTATCAACGGCTTTGAATATTCAGAGACCCTTGTGAATGCCCTGGCGGATGACGACATTTTTGACGACGTGATCGACAGCTTGAAGAACGATCCGGCGGGGCCCCAGGTCGATGTTCGCAAGGATGTCGTCGCCAATCTGGGCGAGAATGTGATGGTGCTGTCAGATTACCAGTTGCCGATTCAATCCAACAGTGAGAGGATTTTGGTGGCAGTCGAACTCACCGATGTGGAACCGGTCCGTCGTGCAGTGGATCAGACGATGCAAAATGATCCAAACGCCCTCAAACGCATTGTGGGCGATTCGGTGGTCTGGGAAATTGTCGAGGAAGAGATCGAAGAACCGGAGTTGGATATTGAGCTCGGTTTTGATGACTTTGAAGTCGAGGAGGAGGAGGAGACAGTTCAATCACTTCCCACTTCTGCGGTGACCGTTGCCCATGGGCATCTGATTCTCAGCTCGCATTATGAATTTATCAAAAGAGTACTCACCGAATCGGACCATCGGCAGACTCTGGCCGGGAGTATCGACTATCAAACGATGAAGGCGACCCTGGCAGCGCTGGGTGCATCGGCTACCTGCGTCCAGACCTTTTCTCGCACGGATGAAGAATTTCGGGGTACTTATGAGTTATTGAAGCAGGGAAAGATGCCTGCGGCCAAAACATTGGTTGGCCGTTTACTCAATACGGTTCTCGACGAAGATACGGATGATGAAGAATTGAGAGTGCAGCAACTAGACGCCCGGAAACTGCCCGAGTATCAGGCGGTCCGCCGTTATCTTGGCCCGGCTGGCCTGTTTGTGGTCAGCCATGACGATGGTTGGATGGCAACCGGTTGTTTCTTGAGCAAGGAAACCATTCAGGTTGTGCTCAAGCAGAAGGCGTCGAAATCACCCAATTGAATACCGCGAAGGGGAATCCGCTGGCTGCCCAGAGGCCCCACTGCCGATTCATCTTCCCACATCGATTCGGGCCCAGAACGGGTGCATTCGATCGCCGCGGGTTCGGGCATCTTCCAGCATCACTTCGATGTCTGGCGCTGCCCTGCGAACTTCGGGAAAGCCGCTGACAGATATCTGCAGCCGTTTTTCAAAATCGACCAGTTCTGGCGCCAACCAGATGGTGGTGGGTGCGCGACCGGACGACACGCGAATATGCGTCTTCTCCTCGTTCTCACGTATTTTCCCACTGACTTTTAACGTGTGGATGCGTTTCGGTGGCCAGTGCTCTGGATCGGCCACCAGATTTTCTGGCATCTTGTTAATTTCCACCCACCAGAAGTAATTGTCGAAAGATCGAATTGTCTCGCAAGAAAAAATTTTCGGGAAAAAATTACGCTTTTGCTTTTTCGTCCAGGCAAAAATTTTGAGAATCTCATCCTGAAAGCTCTCCTGTCCCCGGCCTTGGAAATTAACAATCATGGTGTCGTAGCCCAGGTGTTGCAGATAGCGATCAAACTGGTATGCATTCTTGGCCATTTTATTGCCATCGAGTTCACCCCCTACAAAATAAAAGGGCACATTTTTGGCATTTCGCCAGTAAAGGGTGTTGTAGTTGTATTTTTCTCGGTCCGCCGTGGCTCCAATCGGGATGACGCCTGCCCATTGGTCCGGGTGGGATAAGCCGATATCCCAAGCCGCATCTCCACCCATCGCGTGACCGCTCAGAAAGATACGATCCATGTCGATGGAAAAACGTCGCGAGGCGTCGCGCAGACAATTCAATACCGCAGCGTGTTCTCGCCCTGTAAACTCATAGCCGTGTTGCCGGGCTTTGGCCCAGGCGGGTGCAATCACGATGTATCCATGGCGCGCTGCTTGGCCGTTGCGGCGCCCTTCTGCATCGACGCCACCGGCCCACCAGTCGATTTGATGGCCCGGACTGGTGCCCGCGCCGTGCAACGTCACGATTGCCGGATAACGGCGGTAGGGGTCGTATTCTGGGGGCAATTGGACGAGGTAGGGAACCTCCTGCTGTTGGTTGCCTACGGCAACCTGAAGTTGGTAAAACCCGGGTGTGCCATCAAGCAAATCCGGAATATCGAGGGGGGGTTTCATGTGGGCCAGGATTTTGGCCAGTAGTCCTGGCTGCCCCCCTTCCTGGGAGCGGATTTGCGTTACCAGACGCCGGCGCTCGCTCCGCACGTCACTGCGGAGATACTCACGCGAATAGTTACGGACTTCATAAAGTGACATCGCAACCGGCAAGTTATCGGTTGCCTCGCTGGAACCGACCAGCCAACCACTAAGTGCCAGCGCCAGTTTTTCGGTAGGGGCAAGGGAAGCATCCGATTCCAATTGAACAAATGCACTCAGTCGTACGAGCGTGTGAGAATTCAATTCGGTTGCAACTTCGTCAATCATCGGCTGGAGTCTTTCCGCAAGTTGCGGATTCTTCACGCGGCCCAGCTCGCGCTGCAATGCGCCTCGAATCCGGTCAATAAGTTTGGAAATTTCCTGGTATTTCGCTAAGATTTCGCGGACCTCGACCAGGGTCCCTCCGGCGATGTCCTGCCCCGGAAAATTCTCTAGAATTAGTTTTGCAAAGTGATGCTGCCCGGCATCACGTCGATGTCTGATTTCGCGGAGACCACGATTGGCTTTTAAATTGCGGACGGCAATCATCTGGTCCTTCAGTTCCAGGTCGGGGAAATCCTTGACGATTTTCTCGAGTTCGTCCTCCGCATCGGCATAGCGTTCAGCTTCGAGAAAAAATCGATAAATATCGAGTCGGCGGTCTGGATTCTCTGCGTCAATGGAATTCTGTAATAACTGCCGCAAGTATTCTCCAGACAACCTGCTGGTGGCAAAACGTTGATCCAACAAAATCCGTCGCCCGCTGCGGAGTGTTTGAACACGATAGTATCGAGGGGTCACGAGCGTGATGCCCTGCACCACATCGGCGGGGCCCTTGCCGGTGAGAATTTCGATGGTGCGACGCCCGAACTTATCCCACTTATGTTCGGCTTTTCCCCGATTGAGAATTTGGCCGAGTGAAACGAGGCGATAGCCTCCTTGTGCGACCGGTTGATGAGGAATTGCGAACCGCGTCTCTGTTTTTCCGGTATCATCAATCACTTCACGAATCTGATGGAAGGGAACATAGGTTCGGCGTAGGTCGTCATCTATTAAGACAATCGATTCTCCCCCCTCGCCCGGACCGTTTGCATTTCGGGGGTTGGCAACGAGTGTGCCAATGCGGGCGAGGGCCCCCTCCAGGACAACGCCATTTTTTAGTTCGATTCGAGCAGCTACCACGGTGGACGTGGCGCATGAAACCAG
>JAUWIQ010000087.1 GCA_030605285.1 Planctomycetota bacterium | reverse complement strand
GGTCTCGAACATATGCACCACATTCCCATGGACAAAGACTTTGATATCAACCCAAAGCTTTTTCGACGGACCAGCAAAGGTGCTCTGATGATGGGGGTCACGGCCGAATTTCTGGCGCAAA
Organism: Planctomycetota bacterium; assembly: GCA_030605285.1. The sequence continues at coordinate 7,323 of JAUWIQ010000087.1, read as the reverse complement.
CGCACTCTATTTCACGCGAACAACAAGATGCCTTCGCACTGCGCAGTCACCAGTTGGCTGCCGCCGCCACAGCGGCCGGCGAATTTAAAAAAGAAATAATTCCCATCTGGGGAGAAGATGAGCAGGGACACCGCCTGGAGGTCGATTACGACCAGTGCATAAGATACGATACCAGCATGGAGGCACTTGCCACGCTGAAACCAGCATTTATGCCCGGAATGGGGACTGTGACCGCTGGCAACAGCTCTCCTCTGAACGATGGTGCGGCAGGCCTGTTGATCATGTCCGATACCAAGGCCAAACAACTGGACCTCAAACCGCTGGTGCGGGTGGTCGCAGCGGCGGTGGCGGGGGTCGACCCCTGTGTGATGGGCACCGGTCCTGTTCCCGCGACCAAAAAAGCCTTACAGCGAGCCGGTTTGGAACTCAAGGATATCGATTTGATTGAACTAAATGAAGCGTTTGCCGCCCAGGCTCTTGCCTGCATTCAAATGATGGAGGCAGACCCGGAACGGGTCAACGTCCGCGGCGGTGCAATTGCGATTGGCCATCCGCTTGGCGCGAGCGGTGCTCGGATCGCCACCACATTGATCCACAACATGATCGACCGGGGTGCACGCTACGGTTTGGCTACCATGTGCATCGGGCTAGGTCAGGGAATCGCTACCATTTTTGAACGCACCGAATCCCCGTAGGGCTTCATCGCGGAGCCTTTTGGGAGGCGAAACCCTCCTTCCCTGTTTTGCGGATGTCGCCAAATCCGCTCCGTGTCAATTCAATCCGGATTCGCTAACTCGACCCCTATCAAGACGCGCCCGTAGGGCTCTACCTCATGGATTCCTCACCGAGTACGCCAGATCACACCAACATCAAGACTATGATCGACCTTTTTTTTTGGAGGGTCGGGATCAGTGGTGGGGACAAAGCGGTAAGTTTTTACCACGGAGAAAACCGCGTCACTGTCCGTTGGAAAACGCTCGGCGAGGAGGTGCTGCGGACGGCAGCCGTGCTGGCCCAACTGGGTGTCCAACCCGGGGACCCTGTGGTCCAGGTTTCAAAAAATCGTTACGAGTGGCTCCTTTTTGATTTGGCAATTCAACTCTGTAGAGCGGTATATGTTCCGGTTCATGCCACCTTGTCGGCAGCCCAGATCGCTTTCCAGATAGTTGATAGTGGCGCGCAGCTAGTCATTCTAGATTCTTCCGATCAGTATGAAGATCTGCTGCCCTTGATGGTTGATTTTCCCCAACAGGGAGGCTGGGTATTTTTCGACTCCCTTCCTCATTCTTCCCCCAATGAAAACGTTTACCTCCACCGCGAGCTCGTCTCCTCTCTGAGTTCCCCCGAGATGGCCAAAGTGGGAACCCGCCGACAACAGATGAGCGGGGAGGAGGTAGCAACCATTCTCTATACCTCGGGAACCACGGGTGAACCAAAAGGCGTCATGCTCACCCACCGCAACCTGGTCACAAATACACTCAGTATTCTTGCCGCCAATCAACAAGAGCCCGAGGATCTGCGACTGAGCCTGCTCCCCTGGAGTCATATCTTTGCCCGCACCTGCGACATTTACTGCTGGATTGCCAGCGGCTGTCAACTCGCAATCGCGGAAAGTCGTGATAAGATTCTGGACAACTGTCAAGAATGGAAACCCACGCTACTCAATGCGGTACCGTATTTTTATGACAAACTGTATCGCATCCTCTCTGAGCAGGGTGCCCACAAAAGGACTGGCGGCTTGAAAGAAATATTGGGAGGGGAAATCCGTGTCTGCGGCAGCGGTGGCGCGGCTTTACCTGCTTATATTGAGGAATTTTTTCAGCAACAGCAGATCGTCCTCTTGCCCGGATACGGGCTGACGGAAACATCGCCGGTAATCTCGATCTCCACATTAAATGCCAACCGACCCGGCACGGTCGGTCGACCACTCCGCGATATCGAAATCCGCATCAGCGACGAAGGTGAAATCCTTACCCGCGGTCCCCACGTGATGAAAGGCTATTACAAGAATCAGGTCGCTACGGATGAGATTATTCGCGAAGGCTGGCTGCATACCGGGGATTTAGGTACGCTCAGCGACGATGGCTATCTGACGATTACGGGCCGCAAGAAAGAAATCATTGTGCTTTCAACGGGAAAAAATGTCTCCCCGGCCAACCTCGAATTAAAAATGATGACCGCTCCGCTTATTCTTCGGGGGTTTGTGTTGGGTGACGATCAGAGCTGTTTGGCGGCGTTGATCGTGCCTGATCCGGAGGTGCTGCGGGGTGAAATTTTTCGCCGTGGGATTTCGGTTGGCTCCCCCCGGGAGGCACTCTCGCATCCCGAGGTGCTGGAAATGTATCAAAAAACATTAGCTCAGTGCCTAGCGGAACTCGCACCCTACGAACAAATTCGAAAATTCCGACTCCTCGATCGTGACTTCAGCCTGGAAAAGGGGGAATTGACACCTACGCTTAAGCTACGGCGAAGCGTTATCCTGAAAAATTTCGATAAAATAATCGACGCCATGTATGCTGAATAAATGATGATAGAGAATGAATCTAAGGTCTGTTTTTCTCACGCTCGCACCTCGAGGGACGGTTTATAATTTTCAGGATTCGATCCACCCACCAGAAACCGCTTTCATGACCAAACGATCTTCCCAATCCAACCCTACTGAGTCCGATCCGAAAGAAATGACAAAATCATTTGCGGAGACCGCCCTGGAACTTGGTGGGAAAAGTGCGGAGGAAGCGAAGCGGACTGGGGCCATTGACCATGCCGACGATCAGGTAGAAGCACTTTTTTCTCCACAGTACCAGACCGTGAACAGCCCCGCCCATCGAGCCGTCTGGGATCGCAAGCTACCTTGCGACCTATTTGTCAGCCAGGAGGCCGCGATACCGTCCGACGTGCAGAATGTGATGGACCTTTCGCTGGAGATTGTCGCGACCCATCGACGGGCGAAAACCCTCCTAGACCCCAACAACAAAATTAGCGAGTCCGTACTGCAAAATCTTGCGGAGGTCGGCTACTGGGGTTTGCTGGTCGACAAGCAGTATGGGGGGAGCGGGGCGCCATTTGCCGCATTTGCACCCTTTCTGAGCCGGATGGCGATCCAGGATCCAACAATCGCCGGTTTGGCCAGCGTCCACGGCTGTATTGGTGCGGTAAATCCGGTCCGCACGTTCAACACAGCGGAACAAAAAGACCGCTACCTCCCGGATTTGGCCAGCGGAAAAAAATTATCTGCCTTTGCACTCACAGAACCCTGGGCTGGCTCTGATCTGACGGCTTTGCGGACCCGCGCCGAACTGCACGGCGACGAATACCTAGTCAATGGCGAAAAACTCTTTATCACCAATGTCCTGCCTGGCCGAACCATCGGCGTGGTCTGCCTTATTGAGGACAAACCGGCTGTTTTGATTGTCGATTTGCCGCCCGAGGAAAATGCATCCTTCCAGCTTCGCAATTACGGCCTTTATGCGCTCCGCCACGCCCACAACCAGGGAATTATCTTTCGAGATTTCAAAGTCCCTGCGAGGAATCTGCTGCAGCCACCGAAAGGGGACGGCCTGACGATCGCCTACCATGGGCTGAATCTCGGACGCGTAGCCCTCTGTGCCAATGCGGCCGGGGCGATGCGACTGATGATGGCAAGCATGATTCCCTGGGCAAAATTTAGGGAGACCTATGGCCAGCGGATCTATAAACGAGAATTAGTTCAGCGGCGACTCGGCCGCCTAGCGGGCATGATCGTGGCCTGCGATGCAATGGTCGCCTGGTGTAGCGGTTTGATTGACCAGGGCTACCGTGGCGAAATGGAATGCATCGTCGCCAAAATTTTAGGCAGTGAATTACAAAAAGAGGCGGCCATTGAACTTTTGATGAAAACCCATGGGGGGCGCAGTTTTCTGCAGGGCCATCTCCTCGGAGATAATATCCATGAATTTCTCGCCCCTTGCATTTATGAGGGGGAGGGCGAAATGCTGGGGATGGCCTTCTTCAAGTCCTTGGTCAAGCAGCACGGGAAACAATATTTTGAGCCGCTTGGAAAAGCCTTACAGGCAGCCGGCATAAAAAAACCGAACCCCCTCAATCCTGCCCATGCCTGGGCACTTCGGTCCACACTGCCACCTTATACCTATTGGCTGGTTTCGCAAGCATTGCGCATCCGCAGCGGAGACAACTTCCCCAGGATGCCGGTGTTGCTTAAACAACATGCAGAATTCGCCAGTCACGCACTACAAAAGATGCCGTTAAAAATCAGCAAGACCATGAGCAAGTATCAGTTGGCGCTGGCGGATCGGCAATGTCGGATGGCTGCCCTCTCAGCCAACGTTCAGGACCTGCTGACCATTTTGTGCACGAGTCTTTACGCAGCACGGCAGGAGGACGAAGTGCAACGAGCAGCGGCGGACGTGATTTGTACCGAATTGACCGATCGTGTTCTTGGCAAACCGCAAGCAGATTCTTATTTCCGCGCCGTCACAAAACTTGGTGCTGTAGTCGCCGAAGGTGGATTTGAGTCAATCGCCGGCATCGATACCGGTGAGATACTCATGACCTACGAAAACCAAAACGGTTCCTAAACTTCCTCCCAGAGGCTGACTGCGTCGCGCGGCAGCAGCAGGGGCAAAATTAGGGCGGACTGGGATAAAACTCCGCGGGTGTTGACTCGTCGGGAGTTCGTGCGTGTCCGGTAAAATACCCCACAAGAGGGGTCCTTGTTTGACATCGGTTTGTTGCCCCCACTAGACTGATAAGGGTATCGATGCAAAGGCCTTGGCCCTGCAAAACCGGCCCGCACTGCCGCTCCTTAACCGTGGCGGTGGCGGTCGTCATCGATCTGCTGGAACGGATAGAAAGAGGGTTTGCGAATGGCAAAAACGGCCTCGGCTTGGGGTATCGATATTGGGCAGTGCGCTCTTAAGGCGATTCGCTGTACGCCCTACGGTGAGGATCCCACAAAAGCGGTTGCCGACGCATTTGACTATATCGAATACCCAAAAATTCTCACCCAACCGGAAGCGGATCCTGTTGCTTTAGTCCGCGAGGCGCTACAGTTATTTTTGTCTCGCAACGATACTCGAGGAACAAAAATTTCGGTTTCGGTTTCGGGGCAAAGTGGACTAGCTCGCTTTATCAAGTTGCCACCGGTCGAGATTTCAAAAATCCCCGACATCGTTCGTTATGAAGCCAATCAACAGATCCCGTTTGACCTGGATGAAGTGATCTGGGATTACCAGCGGATGTTTGTCGGTGGCGAAGAGGAAGGTTTTGCACTAGAAGCTGAAGTCGGTCTTTTCGCGATGAAGCGGGATCAGGTCTATCAGGAGATTGAACCGTATCGGGACGCCGGCATCGATATTGACATTGTTCAATTAACTCCACTAGCAATTTACAACTACATTGTTTTCGATCAAATCGATCAATCGATCTGGGAAGCCGAGGGGGATCCTGATGAACCGCCTGAGTCGTTTGTGGTTATCTCGATAGGCACCGAGTCGACTGACTTGGTAATTACCAACGGATATCGCGTCTGGCAACGGAATATTCCTCTTGGCGGGAGCCACTTCACCAAGGCTCTCGTCAAGGAACTTCAATTAACCTATGCCAAAGCCGAACACCTGAAACGCAACGCAACTCGTGCGGAAGACCCAAAGGTCCTCTACAAGGCGATGCGACCTATCTTTAAAGACTTGCACACGGAAATTCAACGATCGATCGGATATTTCCAGAGCCTTGATAAAACGGCCAAGATCAGCCGGGTGTTAGCACTCGGAAATTCGATGAAATTGCCTGGCCTGAAGCGTTATCTCGCGCAGAATCTCGGCTATGAGGTTGATAAGGTGACTGAGATGAGATCGCTTACTAGCTCCACTGTGACCCAGTCGCCTGCCTTCAAAGATAACATCCTCACGTTTGGTGTTTCCTACGGACTTGCGCTGCAGGGCATTTCAAAAGCATATATCGGCACCAATCTGGTGCCCCAAAAACTCGTGTTGGATCGAACCATCAACCGCAAGAAACCTTGGGCCATCGCGGCAACCCTGCTTTTGGCAATCGGTTGCCTGATCAATTTCCTCATTCTCTGGGCAAGCTGGAGCAAAGTGCGAATCAATGACGATTCCGCCTGGGCTGCTGCCAAACAGCATGCGCAAGCGATCGTAAACAATGCAGACCAATTGCAGACGCGTCACGACCAGGAGCATAAAGCCTTTGAATCAATAAAACTTTCCGGTGAAAACCGCCTTGCAATGTTTGATCGGAAAACAAATTATCTCAATCTCTGTCAAGCCATCTACCAATGTTTGCCCGATGAACGCAACCGTTATGTCGATTCGGAAAAAAAGAAGCCCGTTTCAGAATCCAAAACAACCGCCGCTCCAGACCCGGGTCTGGAGGCAGCAATCGACACGGAGCCAACGGCAAACGCTCTACCAGAAGCTGCTGATACCAAACTCTCATTCGACTCAACCGATCGCATGGAGCTTTGGATCACCGATATGCGCGTGCGAAAGGTTTCCGATCTGGGACGCTGGTTTAACAAAGAGAACCAGTTTAAATTCAAAGACAACAGCGCGCCGTTGCAACTCGCAGTTCTGAAAAAGACTGGCCCCGCACGCGAGGACGCCAGTCGTGCGTTGTTCGGTGACAAACATGCTAGCGAAGACGAACTGCCTGCGGAGAAGGCCCTGCCAGCGCCAAAAGTTACTCGCGCAGTCGCTGGATTACCTCGAGGAACTGGTTGTGTCGTGGAACTGCAGGGTTATCACTTCCACAAGTCTCGGAACCATGGTAACGGCAAACAGTTTGTCCAGCGCACCTTTTTGCACAATCTTCAGGAACGCAAAGTCACGATACCGAATGCCGAAGGAGAAGCAATTGAGGTCTCTCTCGGCGAGCTGGGTATTACCCATCCGCTCGTGTTTAAGATGCTCGATGAAAGAAAAGTAGAATCGCCTTTCGAACAAGACAAGGCCGAGAAAAATAAGGCTCATGAACTTACACAGTACCGATTTGTTGTCCAATTTGCATGGCAACCTAAAATAATAGATCGACCCTAGTGATGTTGGCAGTCCTGAGAACTCTGTCCATTTAGAATCGATTGCTAGGGGTCGTTTTAGCCCTATTAATCTCGACTAGTGAACCACAATGGAAAAAATAAAACCCATTCTAATGAAGATCCGGGGGCACCATTTCTGGATTTTAGTCCTCTTTGGAGCCGCGGTAATTTTATACTGCTGGAATGCATCGGTCAGTGAAATAGAGCGTGATTTTCAAAAGAACAAGCGTGCCGTCAGCGCACAATTTACGAGCCTCAAAACCAACAGCCAG